>JBDIBA010000008.1:0-52594 GCA_039812705.1 Acidimicrobiia bacterium | reverse complement strand
TGAGAACCTCGTCTCTGTTTTTTAGCTGACGCCTAATCGGGTTCCGCGCGAGCGACCCGACAACGACTGAAACATTGAGAGCCTCAATAGAGCCCACGGTTGAAGAGCCCACGGTTGAAGACTTATTGACTGAAAGGGCCACAAAAGCCCCCTTTCAATGACGCGCAACACTTGCGCAATAACTAAGAGGCGAACCGAATCGCGATATGCCTACACACTACGAAGAGGCTGTGACACTCATCACGAGCTGGCCCAGTGGTCGCGCTCAGGCCAGGTTTTCAAGCCGCGCAGCACAATCGGCGAAGCCTTCGTCGACTTCGACAATCCGCTGAAACTCGGCTCGGGCTCGACCAACTTCGCCCGAACGGTCGTACAGGTCACCCAAGACATACCAAGTGCGCAAGTGATGCAGACCAATCTTGCGCTTCGCGCGCGGGGCCTTGTTCAACAATGCAATCGCATCGACAAGTCGATCTTGATCGGCCAGCGCACCAGCCATCACGATGCGGCCTTCTGCCATCACCTCGGCACTTGGCGATGCAGCACGCAACTCTTCCCACGAATCTGCAACATCGTCGTACTTCTTCAACGCACGACACGAATCCATCATGGCCGGGTACAAGTCAAAACTCAGAGTTGCCAAGTGAGCGTCGCGCAATGCATCGACGGCTTGGGAGTACTTCCCGGTTCGATACAAAAGCATTGCGTTTAGCTCTTTGACGGTCGCCACGTCGGGCGCCTCGGCCAGCAACACTTTGAGTGCGCGTCGCGAATCGCTCCAACGCTCGGCCGCATAAGCCGAAGCCGCATCGCGCAAATATCGACTGAGACGCTCGCTGCGCTTGGCCCCAACGTGACTGCGCAATTCAGCAATTGCTTCATCGGGAAGCTTGAAGCGCTCGCCTTTCTGCGATGACCGCTTTACCTGCTGAGGTTCTTCATCGCGAACCCAAACTTCATTGAGGCGCTCCGGCGCATTGACGCTTCGCTCGTCAACGAAGCGGTCGCTAGAACGCCGGTCGTCGTCACGCACCGAGGCCGCACCCTTGCGAGCAACACTGCCCCAACCCTTTCGCTCCTCAACGTCGGGGGTGCGGCGCCGATTATCGAATCGGGACCCTCCGCGTGGACCGCCCGATCGACGTGAATCACTTGATCGTCGCGGCTGAGGAAAAGGCATCCAGTAAATCTAAACGACGAATGCGACCAAAAGACACCCGACAGCACAAGGCGAAAACACAACACAGAAAAAGGGGCCCCGCGGGGCCCCTTTTTCTACTTACCTAGTGGAGGTAGTTCTTTTCAAACGCGAGCGTCGTTGTCGCGGTGGTCGTGTCGACCTCCATCGCCATCGATGTCGACGTTGCGGCGGTCAACGCCACTAATCGCTGCGTAGCTAACACCAGCAATGATCGCACCGATGATCGGTGCCACCCAGAACAGCCATAGCTGACCAGGCGCGCCATTGCCGTTGAAGAAAGCCACGGCAGTTGAACGAGCTGGGTTGACCGAGGTGTTGGTGATCGGAATTGAGATCAAGTGAATGAGCGTCAATGTCAAACCAATTGCCAGCGGAGCAAATCCCTTTGGAGCGCGTCCGTCAGTGGTGCCAAGAATGACCCAAACAAAGAACATTGTCAGAACAATCTCGGCGACCAAAGCAGCAGCAAGGGTGTAGCCGCCAGGTGAGTGAGCGTCAAAGCCGTTTGCAGCCATGTGGCCGGTCAACGTCTCATAGCCCTTGCCTTGCGAGTAGAGGAACGCGAGGACGCCGCCGGCCGCCAAACCACCAACGACTTGGGTGATGACGTAAGCAGGAACGTCTTTCCATTCGAAACGCTTTGCAACGGCAGCACCGATGGTCACTGCTGGGTTGAAGTGGCCACCTGAAACGTGCGCAAACGCGTAGGCCATGGTGACAACAGTCAAACCAAAAGCAAGAGATACACCGAGGAATCCGATACCAAGCGAGGTCTTGCCCGCGTCATCTGCAAGAAACTTTGCTGCGAAGATCGCACTTCCGCAACCACCGAAAACGAGCCAGAAGGTACCGAGGAACTCGGCGCCCAGGCGCGCTCCCATCTTAGGAGTTGACATATGAATGCTCCTTTTAATCTTTCGAAAGTGTTGTTGAGTGCTGCGTCACGCATATTTTCACGTTCACTGAACAGATTCAGGGAATCTTCAGAAAATGCTCACCGGCTCAGCGTCGCCCGTACAGCTGGGCGAACAACCGCAGCAGTTCGAGGTAGAGCCAGACCACCGTCACCAGCAGGCCGTGGGCTAGCAACCAGCTGTATTTTTCAGGTGCCTGCGCTTCCACAGCACGATCAATCGAGTCAAGGTCGACCGCGAAGGAATAGGAGGCAAGTCCCACCGCAATGATCGACACGGCTATCGAAAGTCCCGAACCGAAGCCAAAAAGGCCCCAACCTCCGTTGGCATTGAACACCCATGCCGCAACCAGATTCACCACAGCGAACAGCAAGTAGCCAACCAATGCCAGCATGAAAAAACGCCGCGAGCGCGAAGTGACCTTGATCACACCGGACTTCCATCCAAAGAACATGGCCGCACACACGCAGACCGTCGCCACGACCGCGGTTACCACGGCGCCGTCGTAAAACTCTGAGTAGATCCGGCTTGCGCCACCAACCAGCAGGCCCTCGAACACCGCGAAGGTAACAATCAACCCCGGCTTCACGCTCTTCATGAAGGCAATGACGAGCCCAAGGACCAACGTCAACACGACCCCGCCAACCATTGCAAGCGCCGCCAGCGAACGCGGAAGCAAGAACCACGTCACGGCGGCAAAGGTGAGCATCAAGCCAAACAGGATGAAGCTTCGGTTCACAACGTCGTCGACCGTAAGTCGACCCATCTGACGACTGGTGGCGGACGGGGCGTTGTAGAGGCTGTCCAGATCCTCAACACTCGAAACCGTCCGGAATGACCCGTCGTCAATACGCTTGTTAACTCGGTCGAAAATTGGGTTGCTCATCAGCGGGCTCGCTTTCGCAGAATGCTTATCCAACCCAGTATGGCGTCCCAATGCAAAGCACGTCAGCAACAGACCAAGAACAGCCGCGCGAGTCCAGCCACCAACCACATGCCGCAACCGAAACCGATCGAGTAAATAAAAGAACCCCGCAGCCCAAACGGGCGCGGGGTTCTAATGAGAAATCCGGCGGCGTCCTACTCTCCCAGGGGGTTGCCCCCCAAGTACCATCGGCGCTGTCAGGCTTAACTTCCGTGTTCGGAATGGGAACGGGTGTGACTCTGACGCCAAAGCCACCGAAATCGGTGAGGACTTCAATCACGCCGACCGAAGCCAACACAAACAAAGTCCAGATCTATGTGGAACACACGCCCGCAAAGCGAACGGCATTCTTTGTGAAATTAAAGCCCCTCAAGGACTCCATAGCAAGCACGAACATCAATGAACCCAAGACCTCGGCCGATTAGTACCGGTCGGCTGAACGCGTTACCGCGCTTACACCTCCGGCCTATCAACGTGATCGTCTAATCACGGGCCTTACCAGGTCAACCCTGTGGGAATTCTTATCTTGAAAAGAGCTTCGCACTTAGATGCTTTCAGCGCTTATCCCTTCCGAAGGTCGCAAACCAGCCATGCTCTTGGCAGAACAACTGGCACACGAGAGCTTCGTCCGTCCCGGTCCTCTCGTACTAGGGACAGCCTTCCTCAGAATTCCTACGGCTGCATCGGATAGGGACCGAACTGTCTCACGACGTTCTAAACCCAGCTCGCGTACCGCTTTAATGGGCGAACAGCCCAACCCTTGGGACCGTCTACAGCCCCAGGATGCGACGAGCCGACATCGAGGTGCCAAACCTTGCCGTCGCTGTGAACGCTTGGGCAAGATGAGCCTGTTATCCCCGGGGTACCTTTTATCCGTTGAGCAACGGCGCTTCCACAAGCAACCGCTGGATCACTATGTCCCACTTTCGTGCCTGCTTGACTTGTTGGTCTCGCAGTCAAGCTCCCTTGTGTCATTGCACTCAACGACTGATTGCCAACCAGTCTGAGGGAACCTTTGAGCGCCTCCGTTACATTTTAGGAGGCGACCGCCCCAGTCAAACTACCCACCTGACGCTGTTCCCGATCCGGATAACGGACCAGAGTTAGAGTTCCGATATGTGAGGGCTGGTATTTCAAGGTTGACTCCACACTGGCTAGCGCCAATGCTTCCAAGTCTCCCAGCTATCCTACACAACACACACCCAAACCCAACATCAAGTTGTAGTAAAGGTCCACGGGGTCTTTCCGTCCTGATGCAGCAAACGAGCATCTTTACTCGTAATTCAATTTCGCCGGGTCTGTGGTTGAGACAGTAGAGAAGTCGTTACGCCATTCGTGCAGGTCGGAACTTACCCGACAAGGAATTTCGCTACCTTAGGACCGTTATAGTTACGGCCGCCGTTTACTGGGGCTTAGGTTCAAAGCTTCGCTGGCAAGCCAGCTAACCTTTCCCCGTAACCTTCCAGCACTGGGCAGGCGTCACACGGTATACGTCGTCTTAGGACTTAGCACCGTGCTGTGTTTTTAGTAAACAGTCGCTTCTCCCAATTCTCTGCGACCTCTTCGTGCTTAGGAAGCAAGTTCCCTCACATTCGGTAGGCCATCCTTATCCCGAAGTTACGGATGAATTTTGCCGAGTTCCTTAACCACAGTTCTCCCGATCGCCTTGGTATTTTCTACCCGCCCACCTGTGTCGGTTTGGGGTACGGGCAACCCATGATCAACGTTTAGAGGCTTTTCTCGACAGCATGGACTCGATGGCTTCACCCGATGGGCTTCGGTATCGCGTCTCAGGCTTAATGAAGTCCGGATTTGCCTAGACCTCGCCCTACACGCTTACCCCAGGACAACCAACGCCTGGGACCACCTATCCTCCTGCGTCCCCTCATCACTCCCATGAGCTGGTACAGGAATATCAACCTGTTGTGCATCGACTACGCCTTTCGGCCTCGCCTTAGCTCCCGACTTACCCTGGGTGGATTAGCCTTCCCCAGGAACCCTTGGGCTTACGGCGGAGGAGTTTCTCACTCCTCTCTCGCTACTCATACCAGCATTCGCACTCGACCGAACTCCACAGACGGTTCCCCGCCTGCTTCAACGCATCGATCGACGCTCCCCTACCACTCGCTATAAAGCGAATCCGCGGCTTCGGCTCTGGACTTGAGCCCCGTTACATTGTCCGCGCAGGATCACTCGACCAGTGAGCTATTACGCACTCTTTTAAGGGTGGCTGCTTCTAAGCCAACCTCCTGGCTGTCTGTGCAATCCCACATCGTTTACCACTTAGTCCAGAATTAGGGGCCTTAGCCGGCGGTCTGGGTTGTTTCCCTCTCGACCAGCGGAGCTCATCCCCCGCAGTCTCACTGCCGGAATCTGGAGCATCGGCATTCGGAGTTTGATTGGGGTCAGTAAGCTGGTAAGCCCCCTAGCCCATTCAGTGCTCTACCTCCGATGCTGAACTTCCGACGCTGCACCTAAATGCATTTCGGGGAGAACCAGCTATCACCGAGTTTGATTGGCCTTTCACCCCTTACCACAGGTCATCCCCCCAGTTTTCAACCTAGGTGGGTTCGGCCCTCCACGAAGTCTTACCTTCGCTTCAGCCTGCCCATGGCAAGATCACTCGGCTTCGGGTCTACAGCATGCGACTAAACGCCCTATTCAGACTCGCTTTCGCTGCGGCTCCCCATCTCTGGTTAACCTCGCCACACACCGTAACTCGCTGGCTCATTCTTCAAAAGGCACGCCATCGCAACATAAGTTGCTTTGACTGTTTGTAAATCAACGGTTTCAGGTCTGCTTTCACTCCCCTCCCGGGGTACTTTTCACCTTTCCCTCGCGGTACTAGTTCACTATCGGTCGTCTAGACGTACTTAGCCTTACGAAGTGGTCTTCGCAGATTCACACGGACTTTCTCGGATTCCGTGCTACTCGGGTGGTGAATCAGAGGTCAGTTACTTTTCGCGTACGGGGCTATCACCCGCTATGGCCGAACTTTCCAGAACGTTCCACTAAGCACTGACTTTTTAACTCTGTGATAACTCTGACGCGTTATCTATTCACTCCCACAACCTCCATATGGCAAGACCGTCAGGCTTGACACCACACAGATTTAGGCTCATCCCGTTTCGCTCGCCGCTACTCAGGGAGTCGTTGTTACTTTCTTTTCCTCAGGGTACTTAGATGTTTCAATTCCCCTGGTTCCCTCTACCTGTCCTATGTGTTCAGACAGGAGTCATGCGCTGTTGACGCATGGGGTTTCCCCATTCGGACATTCACGGATCGAAGCTTGGTCGGCAGCTCCCCGTGACTTTTCGCAGCCACCCACGTCCTTCATCGGCCCTAGACGCCAAGGCATCCACCGTTGACTCTTTGTATCTTGGAGAACAAAGATGCTCGTGCTCGCTATGCAGTTCTCAAAGGGCAAACCGTTAACAACCGTTGCAACTGCGCTTAGCAGGAACAACGATTATCTGGCTGAAGCGTGCAAAAACCCGCCATACAGGCGTGCGCACTCCTTCAAAACGGAACAGAAATAGTCAAGCCACCGGGTCCAACAACAAAGAGGACGAACCTTCATTTTGATGTCGCGAGCCGACAGCCAACTAGTTAGTGATCAACTGGGAGTTCCCAACGCGCCACTGATCGAACGTCAGTAGAAACGTGTTGAGTAAACAACTCCTTAGAAAGGAGGTGATCCAGCCGCACCTTCCGGTACGGCTACCTTGTTACGACTTCACCCCAATCACCGACCCCACCTTCGACGGCTCCTTCCTTACGGTTAGGCCACCGGCTTCGGGTGTTGCCAACTTTCGTGGTGTGACGGGCGGTGTGTACAAGGCCCGGGAACGTATTCACCCCGGCAATGCTGATCCGGGATTACTAGCGACTCCAGCTTCACGGAGTCGAGTTGCAGACTCCGATCCGAACTGAGACCGGCTTTAAGGGATTCGCTTACTCTCGCGAGTTCGCAGCCCGTTGTACCGGCCATTGTAGCATGTTTGCAGCCCTAGATGTAAGGGGCATGATGACTTGACGTCGTCCCCACCTTCCTCCGAGTTGACCCCGGCAGTCTCCCATGAGTCCCCGGCATTACCCGCTGGCAACATGGAATAAGGGTTGCGCTCGTTGCGGGACTTAACCCAACATCTCACGACACGAGCTGACGACAGCCATGCACCACCTATCGCGGACCCCGAAGGACACCACATCTCTGTGGCTTTTCCCGCGTAGTTCAACCTAGGTGAGGTTCTTCGCGTTGCATCGAATTAAGCAACATGCTCCGCCGCTTGTGCGGGCCCCCGTCAATTCCTTTGAGTTTTAGTCTTGCGACCGTACTCCCCAGGCGGGGTACTTAATGCGTTTGCTACGGCACGGAAGGCGTTGATTACCTCCCACACCTAGTACCCAACGTTTACGGCGTGGACTACCAGGGTATCTAATCCTGTTCGCTCCCCACGCTTTCGCTCCTCAGCGTCAGTTTCGGCCCAGAACACTGCCTTCGCCATCGGTGTTCCTCCTGATATCTGTGCATTCCACCGCTACACCAGGAATTCCGTGTTCCCCTACCGAACTCAAGCCATAGAAGTATCAAGTGGCGTCTCCAGGTTGAGCCTGGAGGTTTCACACCTGACTTTCTAAGCCGCCTACGAGCTCTTTACGCCCAATAAATCCGGACAACGCTTGCACCCTACGTATTACCGCGGCTGCTGGCACGTAGTTGGCCGGTGCTTCTTCTGCAGGTACCGTCAATTTCGTTCCTGCTGAAAGAGGTTTACAACCCGAAAGCCGTCATCCCTCACGCGGCGTTGCTGCGTCAGGCTTTCGCCCATTGCGCAATATTCCCAACTGCTGCCTCCCGTAGGAGTCTGGGCCGTGTCTCAGTCCCAGTGTGGCTGATCATCCTCTCAGACCAGCTACCCGTCGACGCCTTGGTAGGCCGTTACCCCACCAACAAGCTGATAGGCCGCGAGCCCCTCTCGAAGCGAAAAACTTTCCTCGTACCAACATAAGAAGGTTGGAGGGCATCCGGTATTAGACCAGGTTTCCCCGGCTTATCCCAGACTTCGAGACAGGTTGCTCACGTGTTACTCACCCGTTCGCCACTAGGTCTTCTCCCGAAGGATGGACCCCGTTCGACTTGCATGTTTTAGGCACGCCGCCAGCGTTCGTCCTGAGCCAGGATCAAACTCTCCGTCGAAACCCTCTAGATGTTGTTTAGACACCTTCGGAATCTTGTTGAGTAAGTCTGTGAACCGAAGTCCACATCTAAACCCGGCACCAGAACGGAAGTGACCATCTGACCTCGGTTTGACCCGAGTTCCTATGGCCTGTCCGTTTAAGTGCATTGAATTGCTTTTTTGGTCAGCCAGCTTCACGAATGAAGCGGACTTCCCGCACTAACTTTTGGCTATCTCTGTTCCGTTTTCAAAGAGCACTGCACGCGATGCACTTAACCCCAAGGTCCTTGGTGCAACGCAACCGCGGCCTGACACGTTAGCAGCTTTTTGTGTGTTGCTAAACGGCTTAACCGAGGTTTTCTCTGCTGCGCCGGGCGCCTCAGAGCGAGGGAGACAATAACGCAACCTTGTCCGCTCCGTGACGTTATTGGACAAAAAGATCGAAAAACTTTTATTGGTCCGACGGCTGCAACGACTTCAGCTGTTCCTGAATGGAGACTTCTAACCGTTCAAGTTGTTCGGTTACGCGATCTGGTCCGGCGGCGCCTCGCGTTGTGCGGCGCGTGACGGCGACTCCGGGATTTAGCAGTTGTGCTGCCTCGTCTCCTAAATCGGACTCTTCACGAACAAGGTCTTGCAGGCTTGCTTCAGACTCCAACGACTTGCGAACAAGCGAAGCGACTACTTCGTGAGCCTTGCGGAATGGCACACCCCTTGCGACCAAAAACTCCGCGACGTCGATGGCCGCAGATGTTTGAGCGTTAGCGGCATCTTGCATGCGTTCACTTTGATAGCTGGTTGTTTCAATCATCTGCTTGATTGCGATCAGACCGCGTGTGGTTTGGTCAATTGCATCAAAGACGCCTTCTTTGTCTTCTTGGAAGTCGCGGTTGTACGCAAATGGCAAACCCTTGAGCGTTGTCAGCAGAGCGGTCAGATGACCAATCATGCGACCTGACTTGCCGCGAGCCAGCTCGGCAATGTCAGCGTTCTTCTTTTGCGGAAGCATTGACGAGCCCGTGCTGTACGCGTCGTCGAGCTTCACGAAGGCAAACTCCTCTGACGACCACAGCACAAACTCTTCACCAATGCGGCTGAGGTGTATGGCAATCATCGACAATGCGTACATTGCGTCGGCAACGAAATCACGGTTGCTGACGGCATCAAGGGAATTGTCGAACACGGCGGAAAAGCCAAGTTCGGTTGCCGTGTATTCGGGGTCGAGTGGCAACGAACTTCCAGCGAGGGCACCTGCGCCAAGTGGCGATACATCAGCGGAGACATAAGCGTTCTGCAGGCGAGTGAAGTCGCGAGCGAATGACCATGCGTGTGCAGCGAGGTGGTGACCCAACATGACCGGTTGTGCACGCTGCAAATGGGTATAACCCGGAAGGTATGTGTCGCTGTGACGGCGAGCGACATCGAGCAACTGTTGTTGCAGGTCTACGACAAGCAGCGACATGTGGCGCAACTCGTCCTTGAGATACAACCGCAAGTCGGTTGCGACTTGATCATTGCGGCTGCGGCCAGTGTGCATCTTTGCGCCAGCATCACCGGCTAGTTCGGTGACGCGACGCTCGACGGCTGTGTGGATGTCTTCATCGGATGGCGCGAACGAAAACGTGTTTTGTTCGATCTCGGTTTCGACTTGGTTTAGGGCGTCGAGGATTTCTTTGGCGTCGGCATCGCTGATGATCTCAGAACGACACAGGCTTTTGACGTGGGCGCGAGAACCCACGATGTCGAAGCGCGCAAGGCGAACGTCGAACGAGAGCGACTCTGTATATGCAAGTAGGGCGTCGGAAGGGCCGGACTCAAAACGCCCGTGCCACAACGTGTTTGTCTTTTCCTGGCTGGTCACCCCAACAGGCTAACCCTCGGTTGACGCGAAGCCTTGCCTTACGACGTTTTCGGTAATCACTCTTGGGTTTGTGAACTGCAGCAGGTAATCGGGGCCACCGGCTTTCGTTCCACCACCGGAGATACCCCAGCCTCCAAAAGGCTGACGGCCAACAACTGCGCCAGTACACGTTCGGTTGATGTAGACGTTGCCGGCTCGAAGACTGTCCGCCAGATAACGAATGTTCGATGGCGTGCGCGAAAAGATGCCGGCAGTCAGGGCGTAGTCCGTGTCGTTTGCCAGTTCCAATGCGTGATTGATGTCCTTGGCGCGCATGACTGCGAGCACCGGGCCAAAGATCTCCTCACGAGCCAAAGGTGAAGTCGGGTCCACGTTCGCCACGATGGTCGGTGGAACAAAGAAACCTGTTTCAGGAATATCTGAATGCGACGCAGCAACGGTTCCATACTTACCCGCCGTGTTAACAACGTCGGTAATGCGAAGGTGCGCTTCGGCGTTGATGACAGGGCCAACGTCGGCGGCCATGTTGCTGGGCGCCGCAACCTTGACGGACGCCAACGCACCAACAATGCGTCGCACCAACTCGTCGTGCACTTCATCAAGCACAATGAGTCGCGACAATGCCGAACACTTTTGGCCCGCGTAGTTGAACGCAGATGCCATGACTGCAGGCACAACCTGATCGAGGTCGGCATCGGTGTCGACAATCATTGGGTTCTTGCCGCCAAGTTCGACGATGCAACGCTTGATGTTGCGCTGGCCCTCGCGGACCACTGCCGCTTCTCGAAGAATGCCGAGACCCACCTGGCGTGAACCGGTAAATGCAATACATGAGACATCGCGATGCGACACAAGGGCAGCACCAACAACCTCGCCCTTTCCGGGCAGGAACTGGAGAACTCCGCGCGGCAAGCCGCTGGCCGTGAGTGCATCGACCAACTTCTCCGCGATAAGCGGCGTGTCTTCAGCAGGCTTGAAGACAACGGCGTTACCCATGACGAGTGCTGCCGTCACCATTCCGGTTGGAATTGCAAGCGGAAAGTTCCACGGCGAGACAACAGCGCATAACCCACGAGGAATGTAATGCAAGCGGTTAGTTTCGCCCGTAGTGCTTTGCACTGCGCCACCCGCCTCGAGACGAATGGCCTCGCGCCCGTAGTACTCGCAGAAATCAATCGCCTCACAAACATCGCCGTCGGCATCTGCCCATGGCTTGCCAGCTTCCCGAACTTCAAGAGCTGCAAGCTCGAATCGTCTATCGCGCATCCACTTCGCGGCGCAGAACAACACGTCGGCGCGCTCACGGGCGGTTCTCTTGGCCCATTCCCGCTGGGCATTCAGTGCAGACGCTACGGCACGTTCAACGTCTTCGACCGTCGTGCATACACCTTGGGCAATCGCGACTTCGGGCTGCGCGGGATCAACCGAAACAATGTGCTCGGACGTGTCCTTGCGACTTCCATCAATCAGCGCCTCAACAACTTGCGGGTTGCGCTGGTTCTTTTCCAGCTTGCGATCAAGGTGATCGAGAACCCTCGTGAACTCGTCGCGAACTGCTTGCAGGTGCCACTGCAAGGGCGACTCGGGCAAGTACGGACTGGGCTTGTCCGAGCTTGTCTTTTCACGTTCGTGGGCTCGAATGTCTGCAGCCTCGCGCCCGACAGGCTTTTCCAGCAACGCTTCAAGTTCGCGACCTTCGGCAAAACGCTGACGGACGAAACTGTCGTTGGACGTGTTCTCCAACAGGCGTCGAACGAGATAGGCCATTCCAGGAACCATCTCTCCGACCGGCGCGTAAACGCGAAGTTGGTTTCCCATGGCAACAACTGCTTCGTGCATCGGCTCTGCCATGCCGTAAAGCACTTGTATCTCATAGTCATTCGGACTGAGCTTGTTGGCACGCGCGCATGCAACAACATGAGCAAGCGAGCGAAGATTATGCGAGGCAAAAGCTGGACGCACCTGAGCGTGGGCTTCAATGAGCATTGCCGTGCAACGTTCGTAGGCCGCATCGCTTTCTGTCTTCTTTGTCCAAACAGGAATTGGCCAATCGTCGGCTTCGGCGTGAATGGTTTCGGTGTCCCAATACGCACCTTTTACAAGGCGAATGCCGACCGGCTTGTCGCGCTTGGCCGACCAGTGAATCATCTGTTCAAGATCGTGTTCGGTTTCTTGCAAGTACGCCTGCAAGACAATTCCGGCGTCAACGTTTGCAAACTCGTCTTCGCTGAGTAGCTCCCTAAACAGTTGGATCGTTAGGTCTTTTGCACTGTGGTGTTCCATGTCGAACCACACAAATACGTTGTCTGCCATCGCTTGTCTGAGGATTGGACGAATGCGCTCGGCCGCTGCAGACAGTCCCGCTTCACGCGACAACGGTGCGTAACGTGAAGCAAGCGCCGTTGGTTTAATGCTGATGCTTACGCGGTTGCGTGGTTCGTTTTTCCGCTTGGGCCACGTCTTTGCAGATTGGCCAAGCGCCACAAGTGTTTCAGTGACACGGCGCGCATAGCCATCGGCTTCATCCTCTGAAACTGTCTTTTCACCCAACAGATCAACAGTGACGCTGCGATTCTGACTCCACAAACGTGCGGCCCCTTTGACCGCCGTGTCAACACCAGAACCGAGGATGAATTGCTCGGCCATCTTGGAAATGTTGGTACGCGCCTGGTGAGCAACGATCGTCGAACCGAGCGGCATTGTTGCCGCCGTGCGAATGGCCTGGCGCAAGGGTTTGGGAACGCCGTCGGCGTCGAGGTATTCACGCACGTGGTTCATAACGTCTTTAGAACCGTTGGTTGCCGGGAACACGTCTACGAATCGAAACAGGCGCTCCTTGAATGCCGGGCGCGCCATTGCCCAACCGAGCAGCTTTTCGTTCCAGAAGGACATTGAGTAAACGCTCGATGTCTGTCCAGAGCCATGCGCCGCCAATTCCTTGGCTACCGCAATGACGTCCTTCTCGTTGACCTGAACCACCTGGTTTCCCCTCTAGATGCGACCCATATCGTTCTGCCCTTGGGACGCTACCGATCTAGGACGAGGTTGGCTTGGCAATGTGCCGGTCAGCACCTTGAGTCAAGGAACGATGTCGGGGCCGAGGGTGGGATCGCAGCTGGCAAGAAACTCCTTGCAACGCTTGGCCTCGGCAGCGTCACCCAGTTGTTCAGAAAGCCTGGCCAGCGCGGCCAAGCAAGCAAGGAAACCACGATTGCCCTCATGGCTCCAGCGCACAAGGCCACTGCCCCGCCAGCCGGCCGCCCGCAGGGCGTCGAGGCCTCTGTGATAACCGGTGCGCGCGTATGCGTAGGCCTCGACAGGCTGGTCGGCAAGATTCGCGAGATTCGCCCACGCAATCAGACAAGCTGGATCTTTTGCGGCCACCTGCTGCATGGCCGACATCGGATCTTTGCTGTCCCTGGCCGCCGCAAGCGCGTCAACAAGGGAGTCTTCGTGACCATTGAGCTTGGTTTCATTGGTCTGCCCGTTAAGCGGAATCGAAGTGCGCGACATGACGTCGAACATAGCTGTATACCTATCGCGTGAACGCGCCAACCGAGCAGCCGGACAAGAACTGCCTGTTCTGCGACATCATCGCCGGACATGTTCCCGGATGGATCGTCGTAGATGACGATGACGTGGTGGGTTTTCTGGATACGAGGCCCGTATTTGCAGGACACGTTCTGGTGGTACCCCGACAACATCACCGGAATCTGTTTGAACTGCCTCGCGACTTGATCGAACCGGTTTTTGGCACCGCGCAACTCGTTGCACGCGCGCTCGAAACCGCGCTTCACTGCGACGGCGCACTGGTGCTGGCCAACAACAGAATCAGTCAAAGCGTTGACCACCTTCACGTACACGTCATTCCGCGCAACAAGAAGGACGGGCTGCGCGGTTTCATGTGGCCACGACAAGAGTATGCACACGGCGAGATTGAAGACTTTGCACCGCGCATTGCGTCCGCCGTAACCGAATTGAAAGGACAGTCCGACGCATGACTCCATTCAAAGCAATTGTCTTGGACTTTATGGGTGTCTGCGCAACAGCGCGCATGGCGACTTCGTTCGACGACACCGACCTCGACTATGTCCTTGACGTAAGCGATGAAGTGATCAACCTTGTTCAGTCGCACCGCGACATTGGTCGACTAGTTGGACTGCTGACAAACAACGACCGAAGGCAATTCAGCGTCAACTACGACTACATCGACCTAGACAAATGGTTCGACGTTGTTGTGTTCTCATCTGACGTAGATGCAAACAAGCCTGACCCAAAGATCTACCTCGAGATGTTCAGACGATTGGAACTTGAACCGCAAGAATGCATTTACGTCGACGATCTTGCGCGTAATGTTGATGCAGCAACAAACCTTGGTGCGCATGGTGAGATTGCAGAATCGCCCGGCGACACTGCACGCCTTTTACGCAGCTGGCTGCACTGATCACATACTCGCTGTCCAGAACGCAGCAACAACGCTGCGACAAACGTCAGTCCTCTTGGGCTTGCGAATAGGAGGCGACCAGATTCGAAAATGCGTCGTTGTCCCAAGCAACCGGACTTCCCGAAAGCGCAGGCACGAGGCGATCAAGCGAATAGTGCAGCCCCACTAGGTCGCCACGCTGAACCGCCATGTCAATGTCGGGCACGCTGTAGGTAGCAAGCAAACGCGTTCCCCCATCAATCGTTTCGAGTTCCCATCGCATCCAGGAGCCCGGACTGGTGTGCGTGTGCTCAAGGAGGGTCGGTGGATCAAGACGCATGATTGTGAACTCCATGGCTGGGAAGTCAATGTCGGGCCACTCAAAGACGATGCGTCCGCCTTCGCGCAAATCGACCGTGATGTCGGCGGCCATTGGCGGCCACCAATCACCAAGACGGTCCGGTTCGGTGATTGCCGACCACACTTCTTCAATCGGAAAACTCAATTGACGTTCGAAACGCACAATGCCGCCGTCGGCGCTGCGTTCAATTGTTCCCTTTGGACTAATTGTCATCTCTGTTCTTCTTTCGACTTGTCTGATTCGACTTGGCGGTTGACTTTTCTTGACCGGACGTCTTCGATGACCCGGCCGTGCGTTCAAGATGGCGCTCCAGCGAATCGAGCCGATTGGACCATTCCAACCGGTATGGCTCGAGCCACTCATCTAGCTCTTTGAGCGGTTCGGTCCGAATGCGATAAAGCCGCTTCTGGGCATCACGACGGACTTCGACCAACCCGGCGTCCCTCAGAACCTTGAGATGACGCGAAACGCCCGGCTGATGCATGCCAACGATCTCCACAAGGTCGTTCACCGAGAGTTCTCGCCCGCGCACAGCATCAAGCACGCGGCGCCGAGTCGGCTCGGCAATTGCCTCCAAAACCTGCGTCGTTGCCATAACGACAATATACACATGTCCGTATATACATGCAAGCACATATATGCACGCACATACGCGGGGCCACCTGAGATCGGCGAACCCGAACGGCTAGGTGAACCGGAGCAGAGCGAAGTTCTTCTTGCCTCGCCGCAGCACGACATATGAGTCCTGCAGCAACGAGCCCGAATCAAGAACTTGGTCAATGGTCTCGACCTTGACGTTGTTGACCGCTACCCCGCCCTGGGCAATTGCCTGACGAGCAGCAGACGTCGACGGGTTCAAACCACTGCGCACGAGCGCATCGACAATCGACATGCTTCCAAGATCTGCGCGCGAGCAATCAACCGATGGCGCATCGCTAAACACGTCCAACAGTTGACGCTCATCAAGGCTTGCAATCTCGTCGCCAAACAGAGCACGCGACGCACGCTGTGCGCCTTGTGTTGCCTCAGGACCGTGAATAAGCGTGATCATTTCTTCGGCAAGACGCTGTTGGGCCACGCGTTTTGCAGGATTATCCGCTACTTGCTTTTCAAGATCTTCGATCTCTTCGCGACTCATGAACGTGAAGAACTTGAGGTAATCAATGACCTTTGCATCTTCAGCTGACAACCAGAATTGGTAGAGCTTGTAAGGACTCATCTTTTCGGCGTCGAGCCAAGGTGCACCGCTAACGGTTTTGCCGAACTTGGTTCCATCGGCTTTTGTAACAAGAGGTGTGCCCAATGCCTGCACAGATTTGCTCAAGCGGCGGCGGACCATGTCAACACCGGCCACGATGTTGCCCCACTGGTCTGAACCGCCGATCTGCAACGTGCAGTTGTACTCCTTGACAAGGTGCACATAGTCGTTGGCCTGGAAAAGCGAGTAGCTCATTTCGGTGAAGCTGATTCCGTGTTCGCGGTCTTCCATGCGCGCGCGGACAGATTCGCGTGACAACAAGGTGTTCACCGTTACGTGTTTGCCGACTTCGCGCATGAAGTCGATCACCGAAACGTTCTTGGTCCAGTCAAAGTTGTTCAAAAGCAGCGCTGCGTTGTCACCGGAAAAACTGACGAACCGAGCTAGCTGCTTTTGCACCGCAGCAACGTTGCGTTCAAGAACGTCGACGCTCAGCAACGGGCGCTCGGTCGCTTTGAAACTTGGGTCGCCAATCATTCCCGTTGCCCCTCCTGCAATGAGAATTGGGCGGTGGCCAGCGCGCTGGAGACGAGCAATCGTTATCAGCTGCATCAAGTGACCAACATGGAGTGAATCAGCAGTGGGATCAAAACCCACATAAGCGGTAATCGATTCGGTGTCGAGCGCCTTCTGGAGAGCCGCTTCGTCAGTTGAAGAATGAATGATTCCTCGCCATTTGAGGTCTTCGAATACCGGTGCCATGGCAAGAGTGTCGCACGCCGATGCCTAGGGTTGGTGATGTGTTGACCCACTCAACTGACCAGCGCCAGACAACGGCCAATGTGCCAACTGCCTTCACTCAGGCGGCAAACAGCACCGTGATCGAGCTGGGTCACCAACCATTTGACTTGCGCGCCACGCTCAAACCATTGCAACACGGGCACTTCGACCCGACCATGCAAGTCTCGGCGTCACAAGCCTGGCGCGCGACGCGCACGCCCGAGGGGCCCGGAACCATTCACCTACAACATGATGAGAACCGCATCCTCGTTTCAACTTCGGGACCCGGCGCCGCGTGGCTCACCGGCAACGCACGCGAATTACTCGGACTGGACCGCCCCCAACCTCATCTGCAACTTGAAGTTCGCGCGCTATACGACGCGCAACGCAGGGCCCGTGGACTGAGGCTTTGCAGAAGTCGAGCCGTGTTCGAAGCCGCCATACCGTCAGTGATCGAGCAACGCGTCACATCATCTGAAGCCGTGCGGTCTTTTAGATCCTTGACCCTTGCACTGAGCGAGCCTGCACCGGGCCCATGTGGAAACAATCTCTACTTACCCATTGACCCAGCCACACTGGCAAAAGCTCCAGCTTGGTCATTCCATAAGTACGGCATCGAAGCCAAGCGCGCGAACGTGCTTCGATCCATTGCGCGCCACTCGCGCTTCCTCGACGCAATTGCCGATGGTGATCCCGCGCAGTACTGCAAACAACTCATGAAAGTCCCGGGAATCGGCGCGTGGACTGCTGCAGAAATCTCGGCTCCGTCTTTAGGCGACTCCGACGCCGTCAGCGTTGGGGACTTCCACCTCAAGAACTTTGTTTGCTGGAACCTTGCAGGCGAAGCCCGCGGCACCGACGAGCGCATGTGCGAACTGCTCGAGGAATTTCGACCGCATCGGGGCTGGGTGGTCCGTTTAATCCTCCAGAGCGGAAGTCGACCACCGAAGTTCGGCCCCCGTTATAGCCCGCTGCCCATCGCAGAAATGTAAGGCCTTGCCGCCCGCAGTTCTTGGACTGAGGGACATCGAAGGGCGACAACGCCTTACATGATCGCTTTCAGGAAGCTTGCTGACGGGCGGCTGCCTTCTTTGCAGCAGCCTTCGCAGCCGCGGCGGCTTGACGCTTAGCGCGCTGTTCGGCGCGCCAGTGGCGGCGAAGAATGCGACGCTCTTCTTCGCTAGCGCCTCCCCAAATGCCATATTCCTGATTCGTGGCGATTGCGAAGTTCAAGCATGCCTCTCGCACGGGGCACTTGGCGCAGACGGCTTTCGCCTCCTGAATCTGGATTTCGGCGGCTCCGGTAACGCCAACAGGGAAGAACAACTTGGTCTTAGCCTCAGTTGCACAGAGGGCTTCAGCCCGCCACTCGGTATCAATCGAAGGGTCATGGGCCGTCATCGATGCGGAAACACGCGACATAAATACTCCAGCCGGGAGATAAAAACTACTGGTACTACTTGCGATAGATCTGACCACCGTCTTGCGACGGCCCCCTGGCTGGATTTTCTCGCTTGTATAAAGCGTACCGATCATCATACGAACTGTCACGGAATTTCTTGAGAAATTTGCTCGAAACGCTAAAGCCGGTCTTGGCACAGGCAGATCCCACCGACTCGACCCCGCTCAAGCGCAGACCGATTGAGTTTGGGCGGCTTTAAATCACCAATTCACCACTCGATTCGGCAATGGATTCATGCAGAGGGACCAGCGCCCGATAAGTAAGCGTGAGGCAAAAACTGCCCATCGCGATTTTGGCGACTTCGACAGCGGCTCTTGTGCTGTCCGCGTTTCAGCCTCGTAGCCCTGCGGCACTCTCGTTTCGACTGTCGGCCATTGCGGTCATCTTGTTCGTTATCTGGGAGTGCGGAAGGCGCATGGGCCCAGACCGGACTATCAAGAATCGCCTCAGGCACCCCGACCCCTGGACCCTGCTGGGCGGATCGCTCCTCGTGCGCGGAGTCGGCGACGCAATCATCCACACGCTCACGCCCCCCGTGTCAACAATCGTCAGCAGTATCGTCATGCCCGCAGCCGTAGTCCTCAGCTGTGCAGCGCTGATTCAGCTGATGCGACAGCGCTTTGGTGAGCGAGCCAGCGACTACATCGCTGAGGTAATCATCTCGTCGGGAACGATCGCGATCGTGCTGTACGCGTTGATGATTGCGCCCGCACTAAACGAGACGAAAGCCGGGATCGAAGCAACGCTGTCACTACTTCCGATTGCCGTTGCGTTACCTCAAATGGTCGGGGCGCTGTTCTTGACTTGGTCATTCAATAATCGGCCGCGATCTCTCGTATTGCTGTCGGTGGCTCAGACCGTTCAGTTCGCAAGCGCCCAGTTCTTCTTCATGAACGCCACCGGAAGTAGCCCGCAACTTGGCAGAGTCGCCATCTTGATGTTCGTACTCAGCGCAACATCGATCGGCCTAGGAGCGGTCGACTCGGCCGTTGAAATTCACGAAGACCCAACCACCCCCAAGGGTGCGCGAATCAGTCGACCCCGACTGTTTGGCTTGGTGCTCCCAGTCGTTCTGGGCCCGATCCTCCTCACCTTGAGCCTCACCGACATCATCGGCGCTCAGCCGATTGCAATTGCAGCCTTCTCGATTGTCTTAAGCCTGCTGGTTGTTGGTCACTTGCTGACGATGGTCCAGGCCCGTGCTTCAAGCACCCACTGGGCATCTCACGACAAATTGACCGGCCTGCCCAACCGTGCGCTGTTTCGTGAGCGGATTGCTCAGGCCCTCGACAGATCGCGCAAGATGGGTCACCCCATTGCAATCATGTATTTGGACCTTGACCGCTTCAAGCACATCAACGACTCGATGGGTCACGAAGCGGGAGACCAACTTCTAGAACAAGTTGCGCGACGGATTCTGGCGGGCGTTGATGCCACCGACACCGTTGCCCGACTTGGTGGCGATGAGTTCGCGATTCTCATCAGCGAAGTCGACGACGAGGAGCTGCCTCGCAAACTTGCACGACGACTGCTCAAGGCATTTTCGACTCCGTTCAACCTGAAACCGCGACCTGTTTTCATGAGCCCGAGCATTGGAATCGCGATAAGCGAGCCAGGCATGAACCTTGAAACGGTTCTTACTTGCGCCGACACGGCGATGTATCGCGCGAAGGAATGTGGACGTAACAACTTTGCGGTGTGGTCACAAGACATGAACGATGCCGCGAAGAACCGTTTGATGCTTGAAACGAGCTTGCACAGCGCAATCAGCAACCGGGAACTTCGTCTCGTTTACCAACCGAAAGTTGCACTAAAGACCGGACAAGTTGTCGGCGTTGAAGCATTGATCCGCTGGCACCACCCCAAGCTTGGAATCATCTCGCCTGGCGCATTCATTCATCTTGCAGAAGAAACCGGTTTGATCATTCAGATTGGTGAATGGGTTTTGGTTGAAGCCTGTCGTCAAGCGCGTTATTGGTACGACACGGGTTACTCCGACCTTTCGGTTGCCGTGAACTTGTCGTCGCGCCAGTTCCAGCAGCCCGGCATGAGCGACTTGGTTGCGCGAGTCCTGCGCGAGACCGGACTGCCATCGCACCTCTTGGAGCTGGAGCTGACCGAGTCAATGGCAATGACGGGTACCGATTCAACGCTCGCAACGCTGAACGATCTCAGACAAATGGGCGTGAAGTGTTCAATTGACGACTTTGGCACGGGTTACTCAAACTTCAGCTACCTCAGTCGCTTCCCCATCGATGCGCTCAAGATTGACAAGTCTTTTGTGCAGTCGATTGACAAGAGTCGCGGTGACGCTTCGCTTGTCGTTGCAATCATTGCAATGGCACACGGACTTGGCATGCGAACAATCGGTGAAGGTGTTGAGACTCCCGAACAAGTTGCGTTTCTCACTCGTCATGGGTGTGACGAGATCCAAGGTTTCTTGTTCTCCAAACCGTT
Source organism: Acidimicrobiia bacterium (assembly GCA_039812705.1). Taxonomy (GTDB): domain Bacteria; phylum Actinomycetota; class Acidimicrobiia; order Acidimicrobiales; family JBBSGY01; genus JBDIBA01. The sequence continues at coordinate 31,832 of JBDIBA010000008.1, read as the reverse complement.
GCCGCCAAACGAACTTGATTCATTGCTGATGCTTGAACACGTATCGGGTGGCTCGGGACGCCTAGGTCTGTCCGGTCAACTCAACAACGACCGCGAAAACGCACAACGCGGACAGCCGACTCCCCAAACCGTGACATCGAAGCCGCTGCAGCAACGTCAATCTTCCGCACCGGCCCAAACCCCAGCGCCGGCACTTGCCCAGGCGTCAAGCAAGGCTGCCACCCCAACGCGAGGTTCTGCACAGACCCCGGCAACCGGCACGCAGCAAAACACCACAGGCAGTCCACAAACCCAGGCACCGATGTCAGCGACGAACAACGCTGTTTCCAACCGTCCAACCGCGACCTCGCCAACTTCTGGGCAGATGAGTGCGAACCAGCCATCTAGACAACAGCTCTCAAGCAGGCCGATGGGCAGCCCGGCCCAGGCTTCGTCCACGTCCGCCGCCGCGCAGCCGTCTGGCGCACGTCTTGGTCAACCATTAACCCAACGCATCGCACCACAACAACAGACCCCTGCGCGTCAAGCGTCACAAGGACCAACCCCTCAAGAGCCGACATCGCAGCCTGCAGTGCCACAAGCGCACCGACCGCAACAAGATGGGCAACCGGGCAATCGAAGCGCGTCATTGCGAGACGAGTTTGAAGACTTTGCGGAGTTGGATGAACGGATTGCAGGTGGCCGCCACGGGCGTCCGCCCGAGTCATCACACTGAGATCACCCAGGACGCGCCCGGCTTGTAGGCGCGGCGAGCTACTCGGATCGGCGAGCCGCCATGATCCGCGCGCGGCGTTCCTCAAAGGTCTCGCGCTTTCTGCCGCCTTCTGATGCATCGTCGTCCATTGATGAAGCAGAGTGACGTGGCGAGTAATGATCATCGTCTGATGAGTCGTCTGAAGAAGCGTCGGAATCGATGAGTGCATCGATATCGAAAATTTTGCTCTTGGGCCGCTGGTTTGCCTGCACCTCTTCCTCAACGTCCTCCGGGGGCGGACCAAGCGCAAACGCCATAACGCAGCGATAGAAGTGGTCGGGATCAGGTAGATGATCAATGCTTTCAAGCTGGATTTGCCCGGCAGATTCAAGGTGCAACTTGCCGTATCCGAGAAGGCGACCACCAACTGAACGCGTATAGGTGAGGTCCGTAATCTTTGACAGTGGCATCGAAACAACTGAGGTTGTGATGAGGCCAGAGGTTGAAATAATCCGATTGTCGGTGAGCACAAAGCGGTCTTTGAACCACAACAGGTACGACCACGCAAAACGCCCGATGCACGCCAACAGGACAATCAGCGTGAAGCGCAGTGGATACGCCGACACCAACACCAATCCAAAGAACGGAAATAGCGCGGGCTTGAGAAGAACGACTGCGTGGCGTCGCGTTTCAAGCGCAACCTGCTCCCCGCCGAACAAATAGTTTTCGGCATCGGCCATTGTTGAACCTGCCTAGCGGTTGTGGCTTAAAAGAGCGCCTGAAGGAAGTCCGTGAGTGCGATGAAGATTTTCTTGCCCAACATCGCAATGGTTCCAAATACGTCACGAGTTACGTTCGCAGACTCCTGCGGAGCGCGGAATACGAAGAAGCAGAAAAATAAGAAAAGCAGGAAGATGCCAACTTTTTTCCACGTGATCGGGCGAACCATTCCCATTTTCTAGCGCACAGCAATCGAATGTGCCCGGAATCTTGACGTTTAAGTGACCAAACAACCGAGGAAAGTGACCGCGGCGATCGACAATTCACTATGAGCGCCATTATTAGGATGAAGAGAGTGAAGCCCGTCGACGCAATCCTCCTCCTTTCGTTCGGGGGACCTGAATCCACCGAAGACGTCGTTCCTTTCCTGAGGCGGGTCACCGCCGGGCGCGGAGTACCAGACAATCGCCTCCAAGAAGTCGCCAAGCAATACGAATCCAACGGCGGCAAGAGCCCAATCAACGAACAGAACCGCTTGCTCCTAGACGCCGTCCGCCAAGAACTTGCAAACCGCGGAACGACACTGCCGATGTACTTCGGCAATCGCAACTGGCATCCGCTCGTCGAAGAAACGGTTGCCAAGATGCAGGCGGACGGTGTCGAACACGCAGCATGCTTTGTGACATCTGCATTCAGTTCCTATTCCGGATGTCGCCAGTACAAAGAAGACATCGCGCGGGCCCAGAGTGTGATCGACAACGCCCCAACCATCACCAAGGTGCGCCAATTCTTCAACCACCCGGGCTTCATTAATGCAATGGCAGAAAACCTCAAAGCTGCACTCGACGCTATGGGCGAAAGCAAGGAAGAAGCGGTCGTTGCCTTTACCGCGCACTCGATCCCAACTGCACTTGCCTCAACTTGTCGATATCAAGCTCAGCTTGATGAAGCGGCGCGCCTTGTTATGAAAGCCGCCGGTGCTGCCAACAACTTCGATGTGGTTTTTCAGTCGCGAAGCGGCGCACCCCAGACTCCCTGGCTTGAGCCTGACATCAATGACCACCTACACAAGTTGCATGCAAACGGACATGACAGCGTCGTGATTGCACCGCTTGGATTCATTTCGGATCATCAAGAAGTCATTTACGACCTTGACACCGTTGCCATGGCAACCGCGTCGTCGCTTGGACTCGTCGCACAGAGAGTGCCGACCGTAGGCGTTGCACCATCGTTCGTCCGCGGCGTTGCCGACCTACTTGAAGAGGTCATTCACAATCGCGCGCCTGCAGCTCTTGGCTCTTTGGGTGTCGTGGGCTGCCAAGGGCCAGCTTGCTGTCCCGCGCCCATGCGTCACTAATACGCGTCACAAATGTCGGGCGTTTACCGCGCCCGACATTTGTGACATTTTGCGGTTTCTAAACGGCGCTGCTTTGGCTCTTCTCGCTCTTGATGTATGCAGAAAGCCACGATCCAACAACGCGCGCGCGGTTGCGCATGGAGTCCAGATAGAAGTTGTGAACCGCCAACCACATCAGCCAAGCGAACACGCCTGACAACTTGACCTTGGGCTTGGTCAACTCGACAACTGCGTTGCCCTTGCCAATGACCGCCATGGAACCTTTGTTCCAGAACTTGAAAGGCGAAAGTGACTGTCCAGCAACAAGCGCCTTTACTTGGCGGCCGACGTGCTTGCCCATCTGCATTGCCGTCGGACACACCGGCGGAATTGGTTGAGCAGGAGGCGGATCAAGCGTGCAGTTGTCGCCGGCTGCAAAGACTTCTGAGCGACCTTTCACGCGTAGGTTTTCGTCGACAAGAATTGCGCCGCCGCGACCGGTCTCTAGCCCGAGCTCGGCGCCCAACGGGTTAGCGCGCACACCTGCACCCCAGACAATGGTCCTGGTTTCGATGCGCTCGCCGCTGGCAAAGCTCACGCCATTGGCGTCGGCGGACTGCACCTTGGTGTCCAACAGCACCTCGACACCGCGCTTGCGCAAGTCTTCAAGAGTTGTTTGCGAGGACTCTTCGCTGAACATTGGCAGCAAACGCGGAAGCGCTTCTACCAACACAACGCGCAGCTTTGGCCCGTTGGGTGTCTTGGGCTCCATTGCAATGAGGGCACCGGCCATTTCAACACCGGTTGGACCGCCGCCGACGATTACGACGGTTGAATCGGCTGGGTCAACCGAACCCTTGGCCGCTGCCGTGTCGAGATCACCTGTGAGGTTGGCGCGGAGTCGCAAGGCATCGGCCAGCGTGTAAAGCGGCCAGCTGTGCTCCTCCATGCCTTCGATTCCAAAGAAGTTGGCCTTGGCCCCAGCCGAGATCATCAAGTAGTCGTACGAAATGGTTTCGCCCGCGCCATCGCCCTTCAAGGTGACGGTCTTTGCGTCAAGGTCACCGGTAGTGACCTCATCAACACGAACGGTGACATTTGGCTGCTTGGCGAAGATGGTCGGGAGAGTCTCTGACACCTCGTCGGCATCGAGGGTCGCCGTCGTTACTTGGTAAAGCAGCGGTTGGAAAGTGTGAAAGTTGTTTTTATCGATAATCGTGATATCGATGTCGACGCCTTTAAGGGCTTTGGCGGCGCTGATTCCCGCAAACCCGGCTCCAACAATGACGAAATGGGGACGACTGCGTACGGAAGCGACTGGCGTCGGATCTTGGCTCATGGGCCGACAATCTATGCGCAGAACACGGGCCTGGCTGGCAAGATGAATCGAAGCGGCAAACAAGCCAAATGAAAAGGGCCAACGTTCCCTTCCTGGCGATGGTCCCTGCGCTAGGTTCAATCCGAAATGCCTAAGTCGGAAACTCCCTTCATTGAAGTAGCCGGTTGTAACTCCGACGGATACTCAGACAAAGGTTTTTAATGTCCATGGGAATCAAAAAGTTCCAGAAGCCCCTTGTTGCCACACTTGCAGCCAGCTCCTTGCTTTTGACGGGTTGTGAGCAACGATTCGGTCTTCCCGAAGCCGCGACCGAACAAGGCAAGAGCGTCACCGACCTTTGGCTGTTTTGTATGTACACGGCCATTGCGCTCGGCACGCTTGTCTTCTTCTTGCTCTTCTATTCGCTCATTCGTCACCGTCGGCGCAACAACGATCTGCCCAAGCAGAACGAAGGCAACACGAAACTCGAGGCCTTTTACACCTTTATTCCATTTGTACTCGTGGCGATTCTTTTCGGTTTCGGTCTGAAAGTTCAGATTGAACAGACCGAACTGGCCAAGGACGATGTTCGTATCAATGTCACCGGTTTCCAGTGGAACTGGCGCTTTCAGTACCCGGACAACGGAGTCACCGTCGTCGGGGGCCCCCAGCAGGCCGGTGACCCAACCGAGTCGCCAAACCTCGCCGAGATTGTGCTGCCGGTTAACAAGCGTGCACGCTTTGACTTGGTTGCAGCTGACGTAAACCACTCTTTCTTTGTGCCGGGCTTCTTGACCAAGCGAGACCTGATCCCGGGCATTCGCAACGTTATTGAAGTAACACCCAACAAGCCAGGGACCTATGTGGGTCACTGCGCCGAGTTTTGTGGTCTTAACCACTCGCAAATGAACTTCCGCGTTCGCGTGGTCGAGCAAAACGAATACGACGCTTGGATTGAGTCCAAGAAATCGCAAGGACAAGTTTGATGACTGAACCGCAACACGCCCATTCAGACAACGTCGTTGCCGACGTGGCAACTCCTCGCCCACTCAAGCGCAACAGCGTTGTCGATTACTTGGTCTCAACCGACCACAAGCAAATCGGCATGGTGTACATCGTTTCGGCATTCGTCTTCTTGCTATTCGGTGGCCTGCTGGCCATGGGAATCCGCACCGAGCTTGCCGAACCAGGTCTGCAATTCTTCGGCAACGAGACCTACAACCAGCTCTTCACAATGCACGGAACCATCATGGTGTTTTTCTTTGCCATGCCGATGCTCACCGGTTACGCCAACGTGATCTTCCCGCTGCAGATTGGCGCGCCGGACATGGCGTTTCCTCGTCTTAACGCTCTGTCACTGTGGTTGTTCCTTGGCGGTGGACTTGTCATGCTGGCGGGATACGTCACTTCCGAAGGCCCGGCGTCGTTTGGTTGGACCGGTTACGCCCCGCTTTCCACTGAATACACGGGCGGAACCGGCGGTGACTTGTGGATGCTCGGTCTTGCAGTCAGCGGTGTTGGAACGCTGCTAAGTGGTGTGAACTTCATCACGACCATCATCTGCCTGCGTGCACCCGGCATGACCATGTTCCGCATGCCGATCTTTACCTGGAACATCTTGGTGACAAGCTTCTTGATTGTCATCGTGTTCCCGCCTCTTACCGCTGCGCTGGCAATGATGTTGTTAGACCGCAGACTGGGAACGCACTTCTATGACGCAACCGCGGGTGGTTCGCCGATCCTGTGGCAGCACTTGTTCTGGTTCTTTGGACACCCCGAGGTTTACATCCTGATCCTGCCATTCTTCGGTGTGGTCACGGAGATCATTCCGGTCTTCTCACGCAAGCCGGTCTTTGGTTACAAAGCCTTTGTGTTTGCAACGCTTGCAATCGCCGCGTACTCAATCACCGTGTGGGCTCACCACATGTACTCAACCGGTGGAATTGTCATTGCCTACTTCTCTGCCACAACCCTGCTGATTGCCGTGCCGACAGGTGTCAAGGTGTTCAACTGGATTGCGACCATGTGGCGTGGCTCCATCAGTCTGCAAACACCGATGTTGTTTGTTGTTGGCTTCCTCATCACCTTCCTGATGGGTGGCCTTACCGGCCCAATGTTGGCCGTTGCCGCGCTCGACTTTCACCTGACCGACACCTACTTCGTGGTTGCCCACTTCCACTATGTGATGGTCGGCGGAATCTTCTTTGCGGTCTTTGCCGGGTTCTATTTCTGGTGGCCAAAGATGACCGGCTGGATGATGAACGAGACCCTCGGCAAGTGGCAAGCAGTCATCTTGTTCATTGGATTCAACATGACGTTCTTCCCGCAGCACCTTGCCGGCCTGCGAGGAATGCCGCGTCGTTATGCCGACTACCAGGCAGACCAGGGGGTCAACTGGCTGAACATGGTTTCAACCATCGGCGCCTTCGTGACCTTGATTGCCATGTTGTTATTTGTGGTCAACCTCGTTGTCAGCCGCAAGCAGCGCGTACCTGCCGGCAACGACCCATGGGGCGGCAACTCTCTCGAGTGGACCACCACCTCCCCTGCACCGCACCACAACTTTGACCGTCTTCCTCCAATCCGTTCGGAGCGCCCAGCATTCGATCTGCGCCACCCCGAACTGCACCACACAACCCGCGAAGGTTGAAAAGGAGATAACTGATGAGAACCGAATGGAAACTCTTTTTCTTCCTGGGCGTCTTCATGACTCCCCTGGCCGTTATCTACTGGGTAACCAGTCGCGAAGAGTCCGGCATCATCTTGCTGTTCGTTACGGCCATTGCCTGTTTCTTCATGGGCCTCTACCTGCGGTCTCAGGCCTCCAAGATGGACGGGCTGCGTCCCGAGGACCGCGCCGAGGCCACGCAGGCTGACGGCGTTGGCGAAGTGGGAACCTTCCCCGTCGGAAGCATCTGGCCGTTTGTCGCGGCGTGCGGCGTGACGCTGATTGCCTTCGCAATTACTTTCCAAGGCTTCTTGATGATCCCCGCGCTCGGCCTGATCCTTTTCGCCGTAGCCGGCATGGCACGCGAGTCATCTGAGGGCGACTTTCACCACGAAGAACTGACCGCTCACAACGCCCCAGCCGAAGAGGTTGGCGAGTTTGAGCAAGCTCAAGTCAAGAAGTAACACTCTTCAAGCGAGAGCTGTTCTTTCGGGCTTGAGTTTCAGCTTTAGAGACCCTGGCGCCCAGGTGTCCTAACGAACGTGACCTGGGCTCGCTCCCCTCATCGAAAGCCATCGCGCTGGTAAAGGCGCCTCAGGCAGCGGTTGTCGTCGCGCTCACGCTCTTGATGCGGAGGCCGCATTAACCAGGGGCTCCAACTCGCGACGAGAAACTTGCGCAATTCGGCCGGATTCGCCCCAGATTGTGAAAGAAAAACCGATACCGAAGTGCGCATCACGTCCTGAAGTCACGTCGGGCGCTCTCGCAGTGACATTCGCGGCGAGAAACTTTCACACGCACGACGTCGCGGCGAGAAACTTGCGCAAATCGGCCGGATTGGCCCCTTTCGTGAAAGAAAAACCGATACCGAAGTCCCACCTCGCCGGCCGAAGTCCCCCACCTCGCCGTGGGAACACGGCGAGGTGGGCACGCGGGGTGAGACGAAAAATGCGCCCGTAGCGGGCGCATTTTTCGTTACCTTCGATTCGCTAACAGCGCCGACCTAAGCCTTAGTGCCCTCTGGGTCTTCGTGAGGGGCTTGGTCGTCGTCGTGCGAGTGATCTCCGTGAGCGAACTCAAAACCACCGTCAGGCGTACGCATAACCGTGTGGCTTGGACCGGGCGATGCAGGGTGAGCATCGGTGCCCTGCAGTCCGCGGCAGATCCATCGAGTTGCAAAGAACACGATTACTGGAGCCACAAAGAGCGCCACACGCAAGAACCATGTGATGTTCTCGGGTGGCACGTGGAAGAACGTTGCCAACACGTCGTTCGCAGTTGCCGTGAAGATGACAGCCATGAGCGTGAAGAACGCAGCACCAATGGCCGTGCGCGTGGGGTTGTCACGCGGCTTGTCGGCAATGTTGTGAATGCGATTGTCCTTCACGTAGCGGTTCTCGATCCAAGGCCAGGCGCCCATTCCAATGAACACCACGCCGGCAAACACCAAGCCACCCCAGAAGTAGTTAGGAATGACGTAGCCGCCGATGCGGGTCTCCCAGCCCGGGATGAGGCGCAGCATGCCGTCCAGCCATGACATGTACCAGTCGGGTTGCGCAGCGGACGTCACGGCACCTGCCATAAACGTGCTGTTAAACGGTCCGAACTCCCAAATGGGGTTGATCTGCGCAAGGCCACTGATGATCGCGATGACACCGGTGACGAGGAACATCAGACCAATTGCCTTGGCTGCAAAAGTTGGCAGAATCCGCAACCCGACCACGTTGTTGTTGGTGCGACGCGGCCCGCGATACTGCGTGTGCTTTTGGTACCAGACAAGGAACAAGTGCACTGCAAGCAGCGCGATGATGGCCGCAGGCAACAGCAACACGTGCAACACGTAAAAACGTGGAATGAGTGTCGGCGAGTCGAAGGGACCACCGAATACAAGCCATGCCATGTCTGGCCCGATGAACGGAATGCTCAACAGAATTGAGTGAGCAACACGCAAACCGGTACCGGACAGAAGGTCTTCAAGGAGCGAATAGCCAAGGAGGCCGTTGAACATCGAGAGGATGAGCAACACGACACCGAAGACCCAGTTGACCTCGCGTGGTTTGCGGTACGCGCCCGTAAAGAACACGCGTGCCATGTGAACAACCATCGCCGCCACGAACAACAAGGCCGACCAGTGGTGCATCTGGCGCATGACCAGTCCGCCCTTGACCTCGAGGCTGAGGTTAACCGCGGACTCATAAGCCGCCGTCATGGGCACACCCTTGAGCGGTTCGTATGAACCGTTGTAGATGACCTCGCGCGTGGAGGGCTCGAAGAAGAAGGTGAGGTATACGCCGGTCACCAGAACGACAATGAAGCAGTAAAGCGTGACCTCGCCGAGCATGAAGGACCAGTGATCTGGGAAGACCTTCTTTAACTGGGAGTTAGCGAACTTCGCAGTTCCGAAGCGCTGGTCAACCGAGCGCGAAAAGTTGCGAAACATCAAGCCTCCTTAGGAGCGTGTCCGCGGTTCCAAAAACCAGGGCCAACAGGTTCGCGGTAATCGCTTTGGGCAATGAGGTGGCCTTCGGCGTCAATCGCCAAGGGAAGCTGTGGCAGCGGCCGAGCAGCCGGGCCAAAGCTTGGACGAGCGCCATCTAGGACATCAAAAGTGCTTTGGTGGCAAGGGCAAAGCAGTTCGTGGGTGGTCTCGCGGTACAGGGACACCGGGCAACCGACGTGGGTGCAGACCTTGGAGTAGGCAACGTTTCCCTCCACTGCCCAGTTCTCGGTTCCCTTCATTGGCTTGAAGTCGTTCTCAGGAACGCGAATGAGAAGGGTTGCGGAGTTGTCGTCGGGGCGTTCGCCTTCCGGGAAAACGGTCAGGATCGAGCCGACCTGAAGCCGGTCTGCCTTAACAAGATCGCCCTCGTGGTCAACAAGACGCGCGCCGGACTTCCACTTGGTGTGGAATAGGGCGTCGCGTGGGCTTGGACCGAGCGAGCGCAGCGGAAAAATGGCCGCCAGACCGAGCGCGCCAATCGAAGCGAGGCCAAGACGGGAAAGAAACTTTCGACGGGTCACCACGCCAACCGTGTCTTGCACCAGCTCTTCGAACTTGTCGTTCTCTTCCTCTGAGGATTCCATCTCGTGACGCTCTTGGATGACCTGCTCGTGAGGCATGAGGTGCTTGCTCCACAGAACAATCGCGACGCCGATTCCCAGGAAGGCAAGGCCAAAGAACAGGCCTTCAAGCTGGGTGTTGCCATGTGAGGTAAATCCGTAAACAACCATCAGCCCTATCGCTGATGCGATGGCGACAATAAATGCCGGGGCTATCCAACGTTCGTTCATACCTTCGTTCCTATCCAGCGGGCAAAGAGCAACATGGCTCCGAGACCAATAAACCAAGCAAAGTAACCCTCAGGTACAGGTCCAGTGCTTCCCAACTTCAAGCCACCAGGCGACTCGTCACCCAAGTGGTCAACGTAAGCGACCAGGTCATTTAGCTGTTCCTTGTCGAACGTCTCTTCGTTGAACTTGGGCATTGCGCCCGGGCCCGTGCGAACAGCCTCGGCGACTTCAACGGGCGTGGCCTGGAAGACGCGCGGCGCATTGTGACCTCGACCCAAGGAACCACCCGAGCCGGCAGAGTTGTGGCACTGAGCACAGTTGTTCGCGTAGAGCTGCATGCCGCGCGAAAGATCTGCGTTGTGCGGGTCGATTTCCGGAATCTCGGGACCGCCACCAAAGGTGGTCGACACGTAGTCAGCAACGGCATCGATTTGTTCCTGACTGAACAGCGGTACGCGGCGAGGCGCCTGAACGACAATGCTCTTAGGCGGCATGCGGCCGGTACCCATGTAGAAGTCAACGGACGCCTTACCAACGCCTTGCAGCGACGGCACGCCTTTGGAACCTTCTCCATTCACACCGTGACAGGTTGAGCAGCCCTGCTCGTAAAGCACCTTGCCAGGCTCAGAGCTTTTCGGAACGCTGCGGCCATCAGGAACGTAAAGGTTTTCTTTACCCGAACCAACGATGTCGTCGGGAACTTCATCAACGCCGACCTTGGGGTCAATGTCTTTGGCGTTGTCCTTGCTACCCGGCAAGTCAACGTGCTTGGGCGCTTCTCCGCCCGAAGAGTGAGACTCGCTGGCCGCGCTAACCGGAACGGTCGCGCTCATGAAGTAAGCCCCGATTGCCGCAGCAATCAACAACGCGAAGGCGGAAAACGCCGTTGCCAGCTTGGCACGGCCCTTCCCGGCGGATTCTGGGGCACTGGTTTGGCCGTGGAGGTTGTCTGAGTGGTCAGTTTTCATGCGGAACCTTGGCGTTATTGGACTGGTCACTTAATGAAGAACAGGACGCAGAACATGATCACCCAGACCACGTCGACGAAGTGCCAGTAGTAGGAAACAACTTCAACTGAGGGAACGTCTTTGTGACCGAAGCGCTTGGCACCGGACCGGGCAAGCAAGATGAACATGGCCAGCACACCCACTGTGACGTGGAGACCGTGGAAGCCGGTCATCGTGAAAAATACCGACCCATAAGCGTGGCTGGCATGAGAAAAGCCGTGTCCCCCGCGGTTCGCGATGAGTTCGGTCCACTCCAGGGCCTGGTTGATTACGAAGATTCCACCAAGGGCCATGGTCGCGAGAACCCAGTTACGGAAGGCCTGCAAGCGGCCTCTCTCCAATGCGCGAACGCCCATCTGCATGGTTCCACTGGAAGCAACAAGCAAGATGGTGAAAGCAAGCGCGCGGAACAGCTGGGGAAGCTCAGAGCCTTCTGGCGGCCACTCGGCGGGGGTAATCGCCCGCAAAGTGAAATAGGTGGCAAAAAGGCCACTGAAGAACATGCATTCCGAAGCCAAAAAGACAACGGTTCCAACGGTCAGCGGGGACGCGCGATGGACCTTGTTGCTTGAGCTGGGAACAGTTGCTGCGCTAGTTGTCGACACAAAACCACCCGGAGATCTGACGGGACATCGCCCGTACACTAGGCGCAAGCACTGGGTAGAGTGCGGGCAATCGTGATGGTTACCGAGTTGATTTCTTTTGAGCTTCTGCCGGCTACCGCAATTGCCGCGGTCGGGGTCCTCTACTACGTGGGAATACGACGCCTGGCGGCCAAAAACCGCCACTGGCCGGCCAAGCGCACCGTCCCTTTTTTCGGCGGCATTGCATGTCTTGTGGTGGCCACCCAAAGCTGGATTGCCGCCACGGACACCTCAATGTTCAGCACTCATGTGGTCCAGCACTTGTTGATGTCGATGGCTGCCCCCATCCTCATGGCCCTCGGTGCGCCGGTAACGCTGCTGCTGCAGGCCAGTGACCGGGGCGTCCAAACCAAAGTCCTCAAGGTGCTCCACTCGCGGTTCGTCCGAGTGGTGACGTTCCCGGGCATCGGCTGGATGCTTTTTGTGGCCACCCTGTTTGTCCTTTACTTCAGCGGCCTTTACGGACTGAGCCTGCGAAATGAGATGTTCCACAATTTTGTCCACCTCCATTTCTTTGTAGCGGGTTATCTGTTTTTTGCACCAGTGGTTGCAATCGATCCCTACCCGTGGCGAATGCACCACGGGCTGCGCCTCCTTTACGTCGGCCTCACCTTGCCCGCCCACGCGTTCTTGGCACTTGCCTTGATGAGCAACGCAGAACCGATGAACCTCGACTGGTATTTGGCTGCCTCCGGATGGGACGCCGAGCGGATCCTTCTCGATCAAAGAATCGGCGCAGGAATCATGTGGGTAAGCGGCGACCTCATCGCCATTGCAACCGTTGCGGTTGTTGCAATGCAATGGTGGAAGCTCGAAGACCGCGTCGCCGGACGCGAAGACAGTTATGTCGACGCAATCAATGCAATTACCGTTCGCGATGACAACCTCTCAAGTTCGAGCGAGGTTCCGCGGCCGTAAGGCGATTTGTCCGAACAGAACCGTCGTCACGACGCTTGATTTCGGCTCCGGCCACTGGGCGTTGCAAGCCATAGACGCTGCGCGTCGCGTGTCTGCAGTGACAATGTAAGCGCGTGCCTCGACGACTCAATCCCTTTAAGCGAAACGGCGACCGGTTTTCCAAAGAGACCGCCGAGACAAACGCAGTGTCCGAGGCAGACCGCTCGGACACTTCGAGCGAAACGGCAACTGACAACCACGAAACCGCCGAACACTTCGCTGTTGACCCTTCGACCATTGATCAGGACGAAACCGACGACAACGAAGTTGATAAGAGCGAAGTTGAGAACAAACGCGACGACACAACTAAGCGCGACGACACGTCAAGATCCGTTACCAAGTGGAAACGCCTCCGCAGATCACAAACGCGCACATTGCAGTCAGACGCATTGCGCGCACCGCGCGGTGTTCGCATAACCCTTGCGTTATTGATCGTCCCACTCTTTGTTGGCTCGCTTGCAGCGGCGGCCATTCTGCGTCCTCAAGCGGTTGCGCATCCTCAGGCACTCGGCGCACCAACAGAACTTGTTGAGGGAACCGCCACCAACGTCACAACCCGTGAATGCCAGCCTGGCGTTCCAAGTGGCGGCATGTGCAGCGACGTGCAAATTGCGGTCGAAACAGGCCCAGACAAGGGCCAAACGGTGAACATGACAATCACCGAAGGTCCCGGACAGCCAAGGGTTAAGGACGGCGCACCGATCATTGTCGGGCGCACCGACGACCAAGGGCAGATTACGTACTACTTCTCCGATCTCCAGCGGTCGAACGGCCTTGCGCTGGTGGGAATCGCGTTCGCAATTTTTGTGGTTGCTGTTGCGCGGATGCGCGGACTTGGCGCACTGGTTGGCCTGGCAGTCACGTTCGCAATCATCACCAAGTTTGTGCTGCCATCAATTCTCGATGGAAATTCGCCCGTCTTGGTGACACTTGTCGGTGCGTCGCTCATCATCATCGTCGTCCTATACATCGCGCACGGAATCAACGCACGAACAAGTACGGCAATCATCGGGACGCTAACCAGTCTTGCAATTGTCGGAATTGGCTCTGTTGTTGCCGTGCGAATGGCGAACATCACCGGACTCTCAAATGAGGAAGTCACATACATTCAGAGCTTTGCGTCAAACGTGAACATCGAAGGTTTGTTGCTTGCAGGAATCATTCTGGGTGGTTTGGGTGTTCTCAACGACATGACCGTTTCCCAAGCCAGCTCGGTATGGGAAATTCACGGAGCAAGGCCGACCGCAAGCAGGCGCGAGGTCTACAGCAGTGCAATGCGCGTTGGTCGCGATCACATTGCATCAACCATCTACACACTGGTTCTTGCATATACGGGCGCGGCACTCCCCTTGTTGATCTTGTTCACGCTCGCTGACCGCAGCCTGGGTTCGGTCTTAACAACCGACATCGTGGGTGAGGAAATTGTTCGTTCGGCAGTTGGCGGCATTGGCTTGATTGCCAGCGTGCCAATCACGACCGCACTTGCTGCACTGGTCGTCAAGAAGATGACCGGCGGGTCGAGCGAACTGACTGAACCTGCGAACACCACGCCCGATGGCGGAACCGACAGTGTCAGCGGTGACGGATTTGACACGGAATCGGACAAAGACGCCAAAGGCAACCCCGATGACGATCATGTCATTGACCTCGACGGCGATTCATTAGCTGGCGAGACAGACTCACAAGGCCTGAGCGAGGCCCCTGTTGGAGATCGGGAAGTCCAAAAGCTTGACGACTTGTTGACCGGGCCGAACCACCTTCAAGTCAAGACCCGCCGGACCCTTGGCCGCAAGAAAGACGTGACCACGAAAGAGCGCAAGATGTCGCGGAGGGAGCGCAAGTTCTGGGAAGGCGACTGACCAAATGACCCAACCCAAGCGTGGTCCAACTCATATGGAGATACAACGGCGCCGAGCTATCGGAACTTTTTGATTGACAGCATTGTAATTACACGGTTGTATTCTTGAACCTCCACGGGGGCAACCTCCTCCCGAGAAGCACGACCAGTGGCCAATCCCGGCCAACCACCCAGTTCCTGGTTTCACATTGGAACGCGCAGCAACAAGACGAGCAGAACGAAACAGCAATCAAGCAATCGAAGTCACACAACTTCAGGAAGCGAGCATCGGCGTGAGTACCACCGCCCCTAAAACCGACCAAGTAATCGACCTTCGCGACGGCCACGCCGCGGAAAACGATGAGTTTGTTGAATCCTCCATGCGCGTCAAGAAGCGCAACGGAGACCTTGAACCAGTTGACTTGAACAAGATCGTTCGCGCTATTGCACGTTGCGCTCATGGTTTGGACAACGTTGATGTTTACCGCGTTGCAACTCGCACCATTTCGGGCATGTACGACGGTGCATCAAGTACCGAACTGGACGAACTGTCAATTCGCACAGCTGCTGCGTTGATCGTCGACGAACCGAACTACTCAAAGCTTGCTGCGCGCTTGCTTGCTGCATTCATCGACAAGGAAGTGAAGCTGAATGACATTCACTCCTTCAGCCAATCGGTCGCAAAGGGTGCAGAACTTGGAACCGTCGGGCCCGAAGTTGCGGCGTTTGTCAAGAAGCACGCACGCAAACTGAACGACGCTGTTCGACCCGAACGCAATTGGCTGTTCGAATTCTTTGGCATGCGCACGGTTTATGACCGCTACTTGTTGCGCCACCCAGACACCCGCAACGTCACCGAAGACGCGCAGTATTTCTTTTTGCGCGTTGCCTGTGGTTTGGCCCGCACGCCCGATGAAGCAATCACGTTGTACGAACTGTTGTCATCACTGGACTACTTGACGTCATCGCCAACACTGTTCAACTCGGGAACCATTCACCCGCAAATGAGTTCTTGCTACTTGCTGGACTCCCCCACGGACACGCTCGAAGGCATTTACGACCGTTACGCAGACATCGCAAAGCTTTCCAAGTTTGCCGGCGGCATTGGCGTTGCTTGGCACCGCATCCGTGCGCGCGGTTCGTTGATCAAGGGCACCAATGGCTTGTCCAATGGCATCATTCCGTGGCTAAAGACGCTCAACTCCTCCGTTGCCGCAGTCAACCAGGGTGGCCGCCGCAAGGGCGCGGCTTGCGTTTATCTCGAAACTTGGCACGCCGACATCGAGGAGTTTTTGGAACTGCGTGACAACACCGGTGATGAGGCCCGCCGCACGCACGACCTGAACCTGGCGAACTGGGTGCCCGACCTCTTCATGAAGCGCGTAGAAGCCGATGCGCAATGGTCGCTGTTTGACCCGAAGAAGGTTCCGCACCTTGTCGACATGTACGGCGAAGAGTTTGAAAAGGCCTACGAAGACGCAGAGTCCGAAGGCATTTTCGAGCGACAGGTTCCCGCGCGTCAGCTCTACAGCCGCATGATGCGCACGCTGGCCCAAACCGGTAACGGCTGGATGACCTTCAAGGACAAGTCCAACTTGGCTTCAAACCAAACAGCCAAAAAGGAAAACGTCATCCACCTTTCCAACCTCTGCACAGAGATCTTGGAGGTCACAAATCAAGAGCAGACCGCAGTCTGCAACCTTGGTTCAATCAACCTTGGGCGTCTTGTTCGGACCAATGACAAGGGCGAGACTTACTTCGATTTCGAACGCTTGCGTGAAGTCGTGCGCACGGCCGTGCCGTTCCTCGACCGCGTTGTCGACATCAACTTCTACCCAACTCCCGAAGCCGGCTTTTCCAACAACCAGTGGCGACCAATCGGTCTGGGTGTCATGGGTCTGCAAGACGTGTTCTTCAAGTTGCGTTTGGCATTTGACGGCGATCAGGCGCGCGAACTGTCGCGTCGCATTGCCGAAGAGATCTACTTCGCAGCACTTGAACAGTCGGTTGAATTGGCCAAGGAGTTTGGTCCTCACGAACGCTTCGACGACACCCGCGCCAAGGAAGGCATGTTGCAGTTCGACTTCTGGGAAGGCGTTGAACCCTCGAAGGACCTCGACTGGAACGGACTTCGCAAGAAGATCAAGAAGCACGGTCTGCGCAACTCTTTGATGATCGCGATTGCACCGACGGCGACCATTGCGTCAATTGCCGGTGCTTACGAATGCATCGAGCCGCAGGTATCCAACCTGTTCAAGCGCGAAACGCTGTCTGGCGAGTTCCTGCAAATCAACAACTACTTGGTTCGCGATCTGCAAGAACGCGGCTTGTGGAACGAGTCGATGGCCAACAAGATCAAGAAGGCAGACGGGTCGGTTCAGGACATCGAAGAGATCCCCGCAGACCTGCGTAACGTCTACCGGACTGCCTGGGAAATCCCACAGCGTTCATTGATCGACATGGCGGCCGAACGCGGTGCGTTTATCGACCAGAGCCAAAGCCTGAATCTGTTCATGGAAAGCCCGACCATTGGCAAGGTTTCCTCCATGTACAACCACGCGTGGAAGGCCGGGCTCAAGACGACGTATTACTTGCGCAGTCGTCCAGCCACTCGCATTCGGGCAACGAGCGATGGCGGCAACTCGCCCGAGCCCGCCGACAAGGCACCCGAGCCAAAGAAGGAATACAGCGACGAAGAAGCAGTCGCTTGCTCCCTGGAGAATCCAGAGGCCTGCGAAGCCTGCGACTGATTCACCGCTTCAAGAAATAGAAAAGCCCGGGCATTGCCCGGCTTTTCTATTTCCGACCCCCCACGCGCTTCGCGCGCGGGGGTCTGGCTGCGCGCTTCGCGCGCAGGGGCGCCTTCGGTATCGGTTTTTCTTTCACTTTTCGGGCCGAATCGGCGATTTTGCGCAAGTTTCTTGCCGTCAACACACTGTCGATCAAAGTTTCTCGCCGCCACGAACGGTTGTCCTACACAACGCCCTCCGGTGTGGGATCTAAGTCGGGCGCCTGATCGGCATCCAATCTGTGCGCTCGGCCATTCGTTGGCGGCCTACATCGAGCGCAAGGAACTCCATATGCACCGAATGGGGTCCTTCATTCAGCCGTTCCTGTAGACGACACAACTGCGGGAAGCGAACGAACACTGCGTCCTCGGGCCAAAGCTTCCAACGATCAGCTGCCTGGGCGGCCAACGCAACCTCTCGGTTGGAGTCGCCAAGAATCGCTCGATCGATCTCAGGATGAAACACCTGGACATCGACATCAGGGGCAGGTTCAATACCAAGTGCGTGCAAGGAGCCCCACCAAGGCGATCGCGGTCTTTCGGACGCTTTGAACGATCTAAAAAGATTCACTGCGCGCTCGATACCACCAACCTCGTGTTGGATTGCATCTAGACCTGAGCCATGCGGAACATTCCGTCCGCGGTATTGACGCACGCGATCGATGAGGTTCTGCTCATCCGGTGGAAAGAACTTCTTCTTCAATGTCGTTTGCAATGAACTGAAGCCCCCAACAGATGAGCCGCCAATTTTCAATTGCAGATGCTCGTCGTCGAGCCCTGATTCATGGAACGCCGAGTACATCGCGTGCGACAGAGAAGCCCAATGATCGCGACCAATTCCCAATGGCGCGATTCCCGTCACCATGTTCTGAAGATCGTGCTCACCTAGGCCCACCATCGACGCCATCTTGTGAGTAAAAGGAACCGCCGTTACAGGGCAATGCAACACCACATGATGATCAGGATCAACAGGTGGCGCATGTCCGAGATGAGCTGGCTGCAAAACTATGGCGTCCTCGGGCAGTTCGCGCCCGGTTCGCTCGCGCCAATCACGCAACGCACTTACGCGCTCGCCATCAGGAATGAACTGGTGTCGACGCGCATCCGCGGTGCGTGCGTCGAGCGATTGAGAGGACAAATCCGGTAGTTCACGACCGGGTAATTCGAGCCTTATCGACGAGTTAGGCGCAAGGGGGCGAGAGGGCGGGGTCAGTAACAACTAGAAAGACTTTTCTCTAAAACGGTAAGACAAACCTGCAGCAATGCCTTGGTCAGACCTGCGTAAACAACCAGTCCACTGCGGCAGACGGCGATTCGGCCCAGAAAATCCCAGGGTCGTTTGATGCCTCGCCGGGGAGCTGCACACCCCAGGAAGCAAGCGATGCAACGGGCTTGCCAAGCCTGCGTGCAAAGCCAATCTCGGAAAGCGTCCCGTAGCCGCCACCAATTGCGATCATCCCCAATGACGCTTTGGCCAATAGCCCGTTACGCATTTCGCCCATTCCCGTTGGAATGGAATATGTAAGTGCGTCATTTCCCTCGTCCGGATCAGAACCGGGAAGCAATCCAATGCAAACGCCGCCGCCGTCGGCAACACCACGCGCGGCCGACGTCATGATCCCGCCCAGACCGCCGCAAAGCGATACCGCGCCCCGAGCCGCTACCAATTGGCCGACTTCAAAACCCAACTCGTCTTCGGCAGCGGTCGACGTAGATGTCCCGCACAGCGCGATCAAGGCCGGTCGTTTGCTCACTTCTGATCCTTCGGGGCTCAAGGAAAGGGAATCTAAATGGGGGCAATTTACGCGCCGAATGGGGCGCCGCAGAGGACTCTAATCGCCCAAATTGCACATATGACAAATCTCTTGACATCGATGTAATTACACGCTTGTCTTGACCGGGCATAGGGCGACTTCGCGTTACTGTTCGGGCATGGGTTTTGGACCCGGCAACGGGCACTTCGCAGACCCTCTCCCCTGCAACTGCATTGCGCAGAAGAGACTCACCACGTCTCTTTCCAGGAACGCTTACGAGGACTTTCTTCACTCACGGCGCTCTGAAAACACATCCCAAGAAACACATTCGATTTTGAAATTTTGAGGTCTTAGAAAGATGACGAACACCGCAGAAAGCAACATCCTCGACGCAACGGCACAAGAACTCCGCCTAGAAGCTGCCGACCAAGTCCGCAAGGCGCACGAACATGGCGAATTCCGCAACATCCTTGACCCAGGCATGGACCTGACTTTGCGGCCAATGCGCTACCCGGTCTTTTTCGAGATGTACCGCAACGCAATCAAGAACACTTGGAGCGTCCCAGAGATCGACTTTTCCGATGACCTGGTCGACCTCAAGCACAAGGTCCTGCCAAGCGAACGCCACCTCATCAACCGCCTGGTTGCCTTCTTCGCCACCGGCGACACCATCGTGGCAAACAACCTCGTACTCAACCTTTACGAGCACGTCAACGCACCCGAAGCCCGCATGTACCTCAGCCGTCAGCTGTTCGAAGAGGCTCAGCACATCGAGTTTTACCTAACGCTTCTGGACAACTACATCCCAGACCTCGAAGAACGCCACCAGGCCTTCGCCGCTGTTGAAAACATCCCATCCATCAAGCAGAAGGCTGATTTCTGCTTCAAGTGGATCGACAGCATCGAGCACATGGGCCGCATCGAAACCAAAGAACAACGCCGCCAGTTCTTGCTGAATCTCATCTGCTTTGCGACATGCATCGAGGGCCTGTTCTTCTATGGCGCGTTTGCCTACGTGTACTTCCTCCGTAGCAAGGGCCTGATGAACGGCTTGGCCGACGGCACAAACTGGGTTTTCCGGGACGAAAGCTGCCACATGGCATTCGCGCTGGCCGTTGTCGACACCGTTCGCGAAGAAGAGCCCGACCTTTTCAACGACAAGCTCGCCCAGCAAGTGACCGAGATGATCGAAGAAGCAGTGCACTGCGAAGTGGCATTTGCCGAAGACATCCTCGGCCAAGGCGTGCCCGGCCTCAGCGTTAAGGACATGACCGCATACCTGCAGTACACGGCCGACCAGCGCCTGGCCTCACTCGGCCTACCCAAGCGCTACAACGTCCGCAACCCGCTGAGCTTCATGGAACTCCAAGACGTGTCGGGCCTCTCGAACTTCTTCGAGCGGACCGTTTCGTCATACCAAGTCGGAGTCAGCGGAGACGTGGCCTTCGACGAAGACTTCTAGTCCGGCAAGGGTCGGGATCCAATCCCAAAGACCCCACAATCAGACCAGTGAACCATTAAAAACGCCCCTGAACCCAGGGGGCGTTTTTAATTCATCTTCCGTCCATCAACTTGCAAGAACGCCCAGCTCAAGGGCGCTCTCGGAAATGCCGATGTCTCCTCTATGCGTCGGCTGAAAGCATTCTGGTGCGTGGGGGTCCTTTTGTTGACCTGCCTGACGACCAGCCAGCCGCGGCTCCCAACTGGGAGTTCACGACGCAATACGCGAAAGCCGACGCGCCGGCCGTGTACTGGGGACTAGACGACCCAACCAATCAACCCGACTACTCAGGCAATAACCACGTCGGAATTCCCAGCGGAGGCAGCGACCCCCAGAGCTTCGAGCCCGGAACGGACGACGAAGGCAGCAACAAGTCGCTGCTGTTCAAGGGTGCCGGAACGCTGACAAGCGACCGATCCTTCCCGTCAAGCAACACCTTCAGCCAAGTTGCCTGGATCAAAACAAAGAGCCGCACGGGCGGTTTCATCATGGGAATGACGAACCCATCCGGAGGACATGACCGAGTCATCTGGATCTCCGACTCCGGACACATCCATGCAGGAGTCTATGAGGAGTACTTCTATCGACTGAAGTCGCCGCGCACCTACAACGACGACACTTAGCACATGGTGACGCAAACAATGGGCCCGGCCGGGTGGTTTCTCTACGTTGACAAAGAGCTCGTGGCCTCCAATGTCACGCGCACCAATGGCGAGAACTACATCGGCACCCGGTCACTCCAGATTGGCGGCTACGCGGACTTCGACCGCAGCCCTAACCACTGGCCCCCGGCAGATGACCCGGTGGGAAGCCACTATTTCAGGGGCTACATCGATGAGGCCGCCTATTTCGACAACAAGCAACCGACCGCAGCGCGAATTTCTGAATACGTAGACGCAATGTGGCAACAGAGCGCAAATGCCAAAGTTCTCGGCGTTGTTGATCCGATTTTCAGTATGAGCGTTGCCGGCCGAACCACTACATGCAACGGCGAGACGCCAACAGGAGAAGTGACGTCGACTTCAACCGCCGTTGCATTCGGCTCCACAGACGCAACCGCGCAAAAAGTAGGCGCACAAGACCTCACCGTTTCATCGAATGCAGGCAACGGATGGTCCATCTACACACGCTCGACGGGTCCAATGTCGGGACGACCCGGCCACACGATCGCAAACGTGTCGGGATCAAACGCAACACCCGGTGCATTTCCAGCGGCAGGTAGCGAAGGTTTTGGTTACACGACATCGGATACAGCCTTGCTGACCGGCACAGCGAGCCGGTTCTTTTCCGGAACTACACAATGGGCCGCGCCGTCGACGTCGAACGAGTTGATTGCCGACGAAACCGGGCCAACAGAAGTCACCAGATGTGTTGCCTACCGCCTTGGAATAAGTGCCTTGACGCCCGCCGACACGTATTCAACACAGATCACCTACACGGTCGTTCCGCGGTTCTGAGAACCTCGCCTAGAGCTGGGCGTGAAACTTGGCAACTTCGTCTGCCACCTCAACAGCACGAGCCACGACAGCACTCGATGCCGCAGTCATTGGCAACCGCAAAACCGGTGACGGGATGAGGCCCTGAGCGTGCAACACCGCCTTGGTGACCGCGGGGTTTGGCTCGGCAAACAAGACCTCGCACAGCGGCAACAACATTTCGTGAATCGCGCGCCCTCGTGCAAAATCACCTGCCAAGCAGCTGTTAACCATGTCGACGAAAGCCTCGGTGCAAACGTGTGACGCCGCGGCAATCGTGCCCGCGCCACCAAGCGTCATCAGCGGATAGATGAAGGCGTCTTCGCCGGACAACACCGAAAAGCCATCGGGGACATTGGCCATCAATTGCAACGTGTCAGCGTCAAGACCGCCAACGCTCTGCTTGACGCCGACAATGTTTTCAACCTGCGCCAATCGCAACAGTGCATCGCACGACAGCCGGGTGCCCGTGCGATACGGAATGTTGTAAATCACGACAGGAACAGGCGAAACAGACGCAACTTGCGAGAAGTGTTCGACAAGGCCGGCTTCGGAAGGACGCGTGTAATAAGGCACCACCGACAAGATGCCCGTGACACCTTCTGCACCCGATAGAGCCTTGGCGTCTGCCACTGTCGCCGCCGTCGAGTTGGTCCCAACACCGACGAGCATCCTTGCCTTGCGATCCGCGCAAACCCGCCCGACGGTCTCGACAACCTTGGCCTTCTCTTCGCCAAGCAGCGTCGCGGGCTCGCCGGTGGTGCCCAACACCACCAGACCCGCCACCCCAGCGTCCAAGTACCTGACAGCCAGCTGCTCCAAACAGTCCAGCGCCACGGACCCATCGGCATTCAAGGGAGTCACGAGTGGGACAAAGACACCCTGGTGACGATTCGCAGAACCCATAGAACCCATGGGGGAAACCCTATGCCGATATGCTCCACTCAGCCTGTGATCCGACGGCTGGCAGATTCACCTGCGTCGGCTCACAAGCACGTCCGATTTTTTGTCCGAAACAAGCCGCTAGAGGAAAACCTGATGCCCGAACAGCACCCCACCGTCGAAATCTTCGTCGAGATCCCCAAGGGCAGCCGCAACAAGTACGAGTTCGATCACGAACTCCACACAATGCGGTTGGACCGACGCCTTTCGTCGTCACTCGTTTACCCAGCGGACTACGGCTTCATCCCCAACTCACTCGGCGAAGACCAAGACCCTCTCGACGCGATGATCCTCCTCGACGAGCCCACCTACCCAGGTGTCATCGTCACCGGTCGCCCGGTCGGCGTGTTCCACATGTCCGACGAGAAGGGCCCAGACGCAAAGATCATCTGCATGCCCGAGTGGGACTCCATCTACCCGAACATCGAAGAAGTCAGCCAACTCCCGGCTTCACTTCTCAACGAGATTGAGCACTTCTTCGACGTGTACAAGGACCTTGAGCCAGACAAGCACGCAATCACCAACGGTTTCGGAAACCGCGACGAGGCTCTGCGTCTGATCGACGAGGCCTACGCGCGCCTTCGCAACTCCGAGCAGTAAGCCAGCGGCGCCAACCGCGCCACGGCCCGACTACTGCGCCACTTGAGTTGTTTCATCGTCCTGCATGGCTTTGCGCAGGAGGATCGCATAGCCAATCAAGACAACAAATGAGAACCCCGTCCACTGCAGCACATATGCAAAGTGAGAGCCTTCGGTTATCTCGGGCGCGGGCAGCAATTTGACCGCATCTGTCCCGTCAGGCTTTTGCTGCTGAACGAAACTTGTGCCCACAGGCGCTCCACCCAGCAATGAAGTCAGCTGATCGGAACTGACACTACGGACGGTCGGAATCGACGGGTTTCCGTCGGTGTGATCCACCGTTCCGACCGGTTTCTCTGTCTTCATAACAAGACCTTCAACAGTCAAAGACTGACCCGGCGAATCAGGACGAGCGTCCTTATTGGCGTGCAGGTCAGACCGCCAACCCTGATTGACAATCACGACACTGCCGTCACCAAGGCGCAGCGGCGTCAGCACCCACACGCCCGGCAAACCATCGAGGAGCTTGTAACGCACATAAACGGTGTTTGCGGGCTCGGTTACACCGCTTAGGCGCACCCGCGTGTTGACACCGATACCCTCGAGGCGCGCCTGAGAATCAACGACAGTGGGCTCGGCGCTGAACGCGGCTTCAAGCTTCACGTTCTCTTCTTTTCGCCACTGCAGGCGATCGTATTGCCAGACCGCAAGGCCAAGCATCAACGACACCATGCAGAGGACAACGACATGGCCCAACAACCAACGCGGCCTCAACAAAACGCGAGCACTCATGGCCGATACTCTGGCTCAAACCATGGGCCTAGTCGACCGCTTCCCCGCTCTCAATGCCGACACATTGGTGCAGCGCTTTGTCCCTCCACCGCGGTTTGCCTCGGCCACGTTTGCGAATTACTCGCCCAACCCTGAGTTTTCCAGCCAATCCTCGGCTCGTGAAGATCTCGAACGCTTTGCACAAACAATCAATTCGACGAGCGAGAGACCACGGACGTCTTGGAATCCGTTCAAGAAGTCTCACGCACCGAAGTCACGACCGGGCGTTTACCTTGACGGCGGATTCGGTGTTGGAAAAACCCACCTGCTCACGGCGCTTTGGTTCGAGGCAAGTGGTGCAAAGGCATATATGAGCTTTGAAGAACTAACCGCATTCATCGGCTTCGCGGGCATGGACAAAGCAGTCGCAACGTTTCGCAATCACCGGTTGGTCTGCATCGACGAGTTTGAACTTGACGACGTTGCCAACACCTTGATGGTGGTTTCATTTCTGCGCGGCCTACTTGAAGACGGTCCGCCAACACACCTGGCAACCACGTCGAACACCATTCCTGGAAGCCTCGGCGAACAACGCTTCAGCGCCAGCGAGTTCCGCCGCGAAATTGCATCGATTGCCGACCACTTCACCGAACTCCGCATTGACGGGCCTGACTACCGAGTCGACCACGCGGCCAGCCCGTTGACGTTAAGGCAGTTTGAAGCAATGGACTCGAGCGCCGAATCCGTTGGATTTGAGGCCCTGTTGGAACACCTCTCTCGGGTCCACCCAGTTCAATATTCGGCGCTGTTCGACAATGTTGCGCACGTCACCATCGACGGTCTGCGGACCATCAACGAACAAGACGTTGCCTTACTTTTTGTGCAGTTTGTCGACAAGGCCTACGACGCTCACATACCCGTTCGCTTCAACGGCTGCGCCACCGAGGAAATCTTCGCAACGCGTTACAGAAGCGGTGGATACCGCAAAAAGTACGGGCGTGCCGAATCGCGAATCAACGCCATGCGCAGCGAGTCTCAATAATTCGCGCATTCAGGCAGATGTCAGCGTGAAAGACTCGCGCCATGGTCGAATCGCAGACAACCACAACCCGCAACTTCATGGACATGGTCCAAAAGCGTTTCGCCAACGGCTTGGCGATCTCGGTTGGCCTTGACGCAACATCGCGTGCCCTGTTGCCCGACCAGTACGACCTCAACGAAACAGGAATTGTTGACTTTCACAGGGAAGTGATTCTTGCCACTCGAGATCAAGCAGCTGTCTACAAGCCACAAATCGCCGGTTTCGAGACCCTCGGTCCGGTCGGGTTGGCTGCGCTCGAAGACACGGTTAACGCAATCAAGGAACTGGCACCAGAAGTTCCGATCATCGTTGATGCAAAACGTGGAGACATCGCCAACACCAACGAGCAGTACGCGTCAGCCATCTTTGACCGCATTGGAGCAGACGCACTAACGGTTGCGCCGTACATGGGCCCCGAGACGATGACACCTTTTCTGGAGCGCAAAGACAAAGGTGTCATCGTGCTGTGTCGCACTTCCAATCCTGGCGCCAACCACTACCAAAGCCTGCAAGTCGACGGCATGGCGCTTTACCAATACGTTGCACGCGATGTAGCTACGAACTGGAACGCAAACGGAAACTGCTGTGTCGTTGTTGGCGCCACCGCGCCCGCAGAGCTGGGCGAAGTTCGCAAACTCATTGGCGACATGCCGATTCTTGTTCCTGGAATCGGCGCGCAGGGCGGTTCCATTACCGAAGTCCTGGGCGTGGGATGTGACTCAAAGGGTGCGGGCCTAATGCTTCACGCGTCTCGCACAATTCTTGGTGCCGCGCGCAAAGACGCCAGCGTTTCTCCTTGTGAAGCAATTGCTGCCGCAATGAAAGCACTAACAGACGAAATTGCCGCCGCACGACCGAGCCATGACACCGCGAGCTAAACCAAACATTCTTGTTGGCACGGCGTCTTGGACGGACAAGTCGCTGGTGCAGTCGGGCTGGTATCCCAAAGGCGTCAACAGCGCCGAGGACCGGCTGCGTTATTACGGCGAACACTTCCCCATTGTCGAGGCCGACTCGACTTACTACTTCCCTCCAACAACGCGGAACTCTCAGCTGTGGGCTGACAGATCGCCGGCGGGTTTCACATTCAACATCAAAGCTTTCTCACTGCTGACCGGTCACCCGACAAACGTGCGCGCCCTACCAAAGGACATGGTTCCAAAAGGAACTACCGGAAACATCTACCCAAAGGCGCTGAAACAAAGTGACATTGATTCGGTCTGGGACTCCTTTGCAGAAGCACTAACTCCGCTCAAGAAGGCGCGCAAACTTGGCTTTGTGCTGTTTCAGTTTCCGCCGTGGTTTACGTGCACCAAGGACAATCGCGACTACATCGTTGAATGCGCGAAACGCATTGCGCCACTGCGTATCTGTGTGGAGTTTCGCAATCACAGCTGGCTCGACGACGACAACCAAGACCGCGTATTCAAGTTCCTTGAAACACACGATCTCCCCTACGTGGCAGTCGATATGCCTCAAGGGTTCAAATCGTCAGTGCCGCCGGTTCTGCACGCAACATCAGACCTTGCGCTCATCAGGTTCCATGGCCACAACGACAAGCAGTGGGAATCCGGCTCGGTCCAACAGCGATTTGCCTACAAATACAGCGACAAAGAGCTGAAATCTTGGGCGCCAAAGGTGGTTGAACTTGGCAAACAAGCAGCCGAAACCCACGTCCTGATGAACAACTGCCACCAAGACTGGGCTCAAGACAACGCGGCGTCGTTAATTGAACTGATCAACGAATCGAGCTGAGCACGCAAGCCGACGCCAGCAGCAGACCAAAAGCCATCTGACACTTGCCCGTGTGACCAAGTACCCAAATCAAGGCATTTCCACTGGCACCCGTGCGCACACGACCGACAGACTGCATTGCAGGCAACAAGACAATCAAGACAAACAACGCAATTGGCAACTGCACCGCAATCAGCAAGACGCCAGCAAATGGCGTCAGCACCGCCGCTGCATACAACCAACGCGCGCGAGCGTCACCAACACGGACTACCAAAGTCTTCTTTCCGGCAACAGCGTCGGTTGGCAGATCACGAAGGTTGTTTGCCAACAGCATTGCAACCGACCAACAACCCATGGCGATTGCACCAAGCACAGCTAACGATGTGACTTGTTCGGCCTGCACAAAGTAAGTGCCAACAGTTGCGACCAAACCAAAGAAGACGAACACGATCACTTCGCCCAAGCCGTGATAACCGTAAGGGCGCGGGCCAGCGGTGTACGTGACGGCTGCAACAACCGAGGCAAGACCTATCAGAATCAGCCACGGAAACGTCAATAGCGAAATGATCAAGCCGGCTAAACATCCAACACCAAGCGCACAGGCCGCAGCAGTGCGAACAGCTTGGGGACTTGCTAATCCCGATGCAGTTAAACGAAGCGGACCAACGCGGTTTGCATCTGTTCCGCGAACACCGTCTGAATAATCATTTGCGTAGTTGACGCCAACTTGAAAACTAAGCGCAACAACCAGACACAACGCAGCAATTACCCAATTCGCACGGTCGTCGTAGAACGCAATGGCGGTCCCAACAATTATTGGAACGATGCTTGCCGGCAGTGTCTTTGGCCGCGCTCCCAACGACCACTTGTTGCTGCCCACGTCTTCGTTGTGGCTCACGGTCGCTTTGGAAACTGCGAAAAGTCAGGACGGCGCTTTTCTTGGAACGCGTTGCGGCCTTCTTGGGCTTCCTCAGACATGTAATAGAGCAACGTTGCATCGCCAGCAAGCTGTTGAATGCCCGCAAGACCATCGTCGGCTGCGTTCATGCCTGCCTTCAACAATCTCAAGGACAACGGCGACCACTGCAACATCTCACGACACCAGCGAACCGTTTCAGCTTCCAACTGCGCCAATGGGACAACGGTGTTAACAAGACCCATTTGCAAGGCTTCTTGTGCGTCGTACTGACGCGCCATGAACCAGATTTCGCGTGCTTTCTTCTGACCAACTGTGCGCGCCAGCAGACCCGCGCCGTAACCGGCGTCGAAGCTGCCAACCTTTGGACCCGTTTGGCCAAAGCGAGCATTGTCAGCAGCGATTGTCATGTCGCAAACCACGTGCAACACGTGTCCACCGCCAATCGCGTAACCAGCAACCATCGCCACAACAGGCTTAGGAGTGCGACGAATCTGCACCTGCAAATCCAAAACGTTAAGACGTCCAATTCCATGCGATGCAACCTCGTCATCGCCCATATAGCCGTCATCACCACGAATCTTTTGATCCCCGCCAGAACTAAACGCCTTGTCGCCCGCACCGGTCAGAACAATGACCCCAACTTCATGATCGTCGCGCGCCATGTCAAAGGCGCGAATGAGCTCGGTGATTGTTTGAGGACGAAATGCGTTGTGCACCTCGGGCCGATTGATGGTGATCTTGGCAATGCCTTCGGCTGTCTCGTAAACGATGTCGCCAAAGTCTCCAGCTGATTTCCAGGCAGGCAGTTCTTCCATGACGGCGAAACTACTCGGCCTAGGTGGCAGAATCGCAGCGTGCCAACCGCTTTGGACATGACACCCGGCGCCGAGTTCCTCGCGACTCTGCGTCACTGCTGGGAATCTGGTGAGGCTGTTTTCGTCATCGATCACCGTCTGGGCGACGATGTTCAGGACCAGATGATTCGCGGGTTTGGCGTCACCAAGATTGTTTCGGATTCCGGCGTCTCCCACTTGTCGCGCAGCGACACCAGCGAGCTCTACGAACCCGGCGATGCCCTCATCATGGCAACCAGCGGTACATCCGGCCCACCCAAAGGCGTTGTCCTTACCCACGACGCCATCCGGGCCTCTTCCAGAATGACGATGGATGCAATCGGACGCAAACAGGACGATCACTGGCTGTGCTGCATTCCCCCAAGTCACATCGGTGGATTCTCGGTCATTGCGCGTGCCATCCACAATGACTTGGCTCTGACGGTGCTGCCCGGTTTCGAAGCAGCCGCGGTGACAGATGCCGCTCGCAATGGCGCCAACCTCGTTTCGCTGGTCAACACGGCATTGCGCAGAATTGATCCCTCGCTATTTCGCAAGATCCTTCTCGGCGGCAGTGCTCCTTTAGAGGATCGTCCGACAAACACCATCGCAACGTATGGAATGACCGAGACCGCAAGCGGTGTCGTTTACGACGGCACTCCCCTCGACGGTGTCGACATTCGCGTCGATGACGACAGCCAGATTTGGGTTCGCACGCCGACGCTATTTCGTTGCTACACCGACGGCACTTCACCGGTCACTGCCGATGGCTGGTTTCCCACTGGCGACGCTGGCGCCTTTAGCGACAACCAATTGCAGGTCTTTGGAAGACTTCGCGATGTTGTGATCACGGGCGGCGAAAAGGTCTGGCCCGCCGAAGTAGAAGCGGCGCTTTGCAACCATCGAGGTGTCACAGGCGCCATCGTCCATGGTGAACCAGACCCGGAATGGGACGAGAGGGTCATCGCAACGATTGAAGTCGCGCCGGGCTCAACCCGGCCGAGCGAAGGCGAACTGAGCGATCTGGTCAAGACCCGCGTTGCAACGTACGCAGCTCCCAAGGAATATCGTTTTGTGGAACGCCTGCCTCGAACATCTTCAGGCAAGGTGCTGCGCCCACCTGCCACCTGAGGTGCGCTTTCTCCAATAGCGCGACAGTTCTCGGTAGCGTGGCCCGCTGTGAACCGCCTGAAGACTGAATCCAGCGCCTACCTCAAACAACACGAGAACGACCCAATTGATTGGTTCTCTTGGGGCCAAGACGCCTTTGCGCAAGCCAAAGAGCGCCAGGTGCCAATCCTGCTGTCCGTTGGTTTTGCCTCGTGTCACTGGTGTCACGTGATGGCCCACGAGAGTTTTGCGGACCCAGAGATTGCCGACGTCATCAACACCGGCTTTGTGGCAATCAAGGTCGACCGTGAAGAACACGTCGATGTCGACACGGCGTTCATGGAGGCAGTCTTCGCAATGAGCGGACAGGGCGGCTGGCCAATGACGGTCTTTTTGACACCTGACGCCAAGCCATTCGTTGCAGCCACCTATGTTCCGCGCGAACCGACAACGGGCCACCCTGGCTTCGTTGCCATGCTCAACGCGGTCAGCGATACATGGAACAACCAACGCGATCAATTCATGGCGCAAGCCAACGAGCTGAACAACGTGATGATTGCGCGCTTGTCGTTGCCCAACGACCCACTGCCAACTGAGGCCATCGACGTCACAGCATTGATGACGTCGGCCAGAGATTCGGCAATTGCAGAATTGAGCGATGCACACGACAGCGAATGGGGAGGATTTGGCGCAGCGCCGAAGTTCCCTCGCGCAGACATCTTGCGCTTGCTGCTGCGCAGCGACAACAAGGCCGCGCACCAAGTTGCAGTAACAACGCTCGACGCCATGGCAGCCGGTGGCATCTATGACCACATCGGCGGAGGCTTTTGCCGCTATTCCACCGACGCGTTCTGGATGGTCCCTCATTTTGAGAAAACCCTTAGCGACCAAGCCTCGTTGATCGATGCCTACACACGCGCGTTTCTTGTAACCGGCGAGGAACGGTTTGCATCCGTTGCACGCGAGACCACTGATTATGTGTTGCGTGACTTGCTTGCATCGAACGGAACATTCTTTAGTGGACAGGACGCCGACAGCGCCGCTGTCAAAGGCGGGGAAAAGGAAGAAGGCGCGTTCTACGTCTGGCGACCCGAGCAAATTCACGAAGCAGTCGGCGACGAGGCAATCGCACAAGAACTGATTGACTTCTACGGCGTAACTGCGTCGGGAAACTTTGAGGGCTCGAACATCTTGCATCGACCCAACCGAGATCAATGGAAGCGTCCGGCCGGTGTCGAAGCGGGACGCGAGACATTGCTGAATGCGCGCAACAAGCGACCCGCGCCCGCTGTTGACAACAAGGTTGTCACCGATGCCAATGCAGCAACGATTACTGCGCTTGTCAACCTCGGCGCCGCATGCAACGAAAGTCGTTACCAACAAGTCGCACAGCGCGCGCTTGATTCGTTACTCAATGACAGCTGTGACAATGGCGTGCCACGCCATGTTTGGTACAGGGATTCCGGCGCACAGATTGAACCGACGTCGCTAGACCTCGCGCAATTCATCATTGCTTTGCTTGCCGTTGAGCGCGCAACAAGTGACAACCGTTACCTAGAAGCCGCACAAAGATGCGCGGATTTGCTTGTCACTGACTACTGCGATGCGGACCGCGGCACGTTTTACCTAGCCCCGGAGAATGCGCATCTCCCGGTGCGTCCAAAACAGTTGATTGACAACGGCTCCCTGTCGGCCAACTCCGTCAGTGCAGAAGCCCTCTACGCATTCGGCGCGCGCAGCGGAGACCCGAAATTCATCCAAGCGGCCGACAACGCAATACTTGGCCTTCACAAGGCACTTACTGACCACCCAACAGCTTTCGTTGGTTTGCTAGGACTTTCCTAAGTAAAGAACGCGGATCGCGTTCTTTACT
>JBDIBA010000007.1:0-55772 GCA_039812705.1 Acidimicrobiia bacterium | reverse complement strand
CCACCTTCAGGCGCAGGGAACACGAGAGCGTCAGCCGTCAGTCCCTTGCAGTGCTCTTCGAGCGACTTCATCACGAAGCGAGGCAACGGAACTGAGCGCCGTCCTGCTCGTGTCTTGGGGGTCCGACGTGGTGATAGCCCTTCACCTCCACTGCAGTCTCGGCGACGAAGAGGCGGTTGCGTAGGAAGTCGATGCGCTCAACACGAAGCGCTGCCATCTCGCCAAAGCGCAGGCCGCCGTATGCCGCCACGAGCACGAACGTCTTGTAACGAGCGTCGATGGTGGAAGCGAGCAGGTTCACTTCGCTCGGCGTGAGGAAGCGCATCTCCTTCGCCTCAATACGTGGAAGCGCCACACGCTCGGCGGGATTGTTCGGGATCAATCCGGCATCTACAGCGGCCTTCAGAGTCCGGCTGAAACGCTCCGGATTCTCTGGCGAATTGCCATGCTGCTCGCGAATCGCCGGCTACTGATGAGCGAAGCCGTTCTCGTTCATCCAAGTCGTGTTCGTTTTCGAGGGCTGTCTGCAATTCCACCATCGCGTTGAACTCTCCTACATGTTCTTGCTTCGGGTTAGATTCGCACCGATGCCGTTCTCGTTAAGCGCTTTTGCCTTTGGGCCAGCGTTGCGACTTGTGATTGCATTCATTGCGGCATCGAAATCGAAAAGTTCGAAAAGACGGCCATCGTGACCCAGTAGCAGGAAACGATCTTGTTTTTCGAGGTAGGAGCGATCGTGGGAAACCGAAATGCAGGTGCCTTCGAAGCCATCTAATGCATGTTCGAGAGCTTCCGAAGAATCGATGTCGAGGTTGTCAGTTGGCTCGTCAAGGAGTAGGAGGTTGTGGCCTTCTAGCTCGAGGTAGAGGATTTCGAGACGTGCCTTTTGCCCGCCTGACAATGTGTCGAACGATCGACGCGAATGCCCTTGAAGTCCGTAGCGAGCCAGAATCCGCATTGCAGCTTCATAGTTCCCCGTTTGTCGTTCCACGATTTCAAGGACATCGACACCCATGAAATCTGGTCGGTTGTTGACTTGACTGAACGTTCCGCTTGAAACCCGGCTGCCGAGTGTTATCGATCCGGTCGTGGGAATTTGTGTCCCCGCGAATAGTCGCAACATGTGGCTCTTGCCAGATCCGTTGGGACCGATAAGGCCGATGCGTTCGCCTTGACGGATCTCGACTTCGAACGGGCGAATGAGCCCATCGAGACTGACGTCTTTTGCTAGCAGCATCCGTTGCCCGGAAGCACTTCCTCGCAGGCTGACGGTGATGCGTTCATCTTTTGCTGGCTCGGGAGGTGGACCTGCTGCCACGTAGCGTTCGTACCGAGTCTCGG
Source organism: Acidimicrobiia bacterium (assembly GCA_039812705.1). Lineage (GTDB taxonomy): Bacteria > Actinomycetota > Acidimicrobiia > Acidimicrobiales > JBBSGY01 > JBDIBA01. The sequence goes on along the minus strand of JBDIBA010000007.1, from coordinate 54,431 downwards.
CTGCGCTCGCTACGGACGCGAGTCTGGGGCTGATCTTTGCCTGCTCTTTTCGGTCTTTCATATGCTTGTAAAGACGCTGACGCTCTTCTTCCCATCGCTTGCGCTCGTCTCCGGCTCTTTCGATGCGCGCTGTGCGCGCGGCCACGTATGTGGCGTAGGAACCGCCGTGTACCCACGCTCCTGATGATTCGAGCGTGACAATTTTGTTCATGGCCGAACTCAGCAGTTGACGATCATGACTGATGGTCAGGATCGTCTTTTTGGAATCGCGAATCGCTTGCTCTAGAGCCAGTTTTGCGGGGATGTCGAGGTAGTTGTCGGGTTCGTCGAGCAGCAAAACGTTTGCGTCTGACGAGAACGCAAGATCGAGCACAAGTTGTTTCACTTCGCCGCCCGAAAGTCGAGACGAAGGTTCGTCGCCGATATTCATTAGGCTGCTTCGCACTACTCGCTTAATACTTGCGTCCCATTTGCCCTCGAGCTCATATCCACCCACGTCTCCCCATTGCTGAATTGCGTCACCAAGGTCCATGCCTGCCGATTCGTCACCTGCTGCAAGGTGTTTTTCTGCGTCAGCAACACGAAGTCCGACTGTGCGAACGTGGGGAGGCGCGTAGCTCAGGAGCAGTTCTCGCACCGTCATGCCCTCGACGTAGCCAACGCTTTGCGGCATGTAGACGAATTCGCCGTCAATGCGGACGGCGCCGTCGGTTGCCCGTTGTTCCTCTGCGAGGATTTTCATCAATGATGATTTCCCTACACCATTTGCTCCGACAAGGCCCACGTGGTCCCCAGGCTTGACGGAAAAGCTCACGTCAAAGAACAGTTCTCCGCCGCTCGGGTAGGCAAATGCAAGGTCGGATACAGAGATTGACATCAGGTGGTGCTTTCTAGTTAGGGCTGACTAACGCGGGCTAGTGGCATCGTGAGGCATCGAGCGCTGCCGCCGTCGGCAGCGAAAACGGACAAATCGGGATCGAGAACGTCCAATCCATTCGCCCTGAGCCGCTGGTTGGTGGCGATCGCATGGATTGACGACAATATGCGATCGTTCCCGAGTGCTACTACGTTGCAACCCCAGAAGGCAGCTTCATTGGGGTCGGCAGGTATTAACTGGATGTCGAGCCGAAGCAAGAAACGCTGCAGCGTCTCAGGCAAGCGATCCTTGTCGATTAGCGCCAAACCGGGTGCCAGCATTGAAAACAGCATGTCGAGGTGGACGGCGTCGGAGGTGAAAGGCTCGATGTGTACTTTCACACGGCAGAGGTCACAGGTTCGAGTCCTGTTACGCCCACCGCGATCTCGTGACTCGCGAAACTGTTACGAAAGTGTCGTGATTTGCGCCGTTTCGAGCGCAAATCACGACGTTTACGTAACAGTTTTGGTTCGGCGATGGGGCGCTGGGCGCTTGGGCGATCGGCGATCTTGCCAGGCGCGGCGGGTCGGGGGGTTAGCCGACCTTGGGCGACTCTGACTGGCGACGCAAGCGGCTCGATTTGTTTGCCGATCGTTGTTCGACGGATTCGTCGGTGATGTCAACGAGGTCCTCAGCAACACCGCGGTGTCGGATGTCGCGGAGCGCTTGGTCGTGCGAAGCACGAAGCTTGCGAACCGCCAGCTCGGCAGCAACCTCAAGCAGGGCTGGGTCGTCGTAGTTGGACAGCGCCTCCAGCTTGCGACGGTGGTCTGCGTAGTAACCCTCAAACTGCTCGGTGACCTTCTGGTACACCGAGGGCAAAAAGACGGGGTTGTCGTGTTGGTGGTGGATGGTGCGTAGCTGAGTGAGCACGTACTCCGTCAAGAGGATCTGCGCGCGGTGGTACTGGTATCGAGACGAAATCGACTTCTCGTCCGCCGGGCTCGTCCATTTGAAGTGGGAGACGGATTCCATGAACCGGTCGAAGACGTCCTTGCGGTCCATGTGAACCTCGGAGTCCATCTCGGCAAAGTGACCGTATTCAATAGCTTCAATTTGCAGGTTGAGGATTCCGAGAATGCGGCGATAGACCGTTTCGTCAACTTCGCCGTTTCGGAATAGTTCGCGGGCCTCGCTGCGTTGAAGCGACACGGCCTTGAGCAAGAGAGAGGACTCAAAAACTTCAGTTCCGTGCTTCTTGGCAAACGCGTCGCGCTCGGCCGTCAGCTGGTCAACGCGTGCAGCCAGGTGGGCGCTGGCAGATGCGTGCCAGTTTCCGGTGGTGCGAATACGTTGGTCGTCAAGGTGACGGCTCTCATTGCGCAACTGCAACATGCGAGCGTCGAGGCTGTTTGCAATTTGCAAAGGCGACGGACGGTCGATGCCCATCTTGCGGATGAAGTAGCTGACCAATGGGGCCTTGATGAACATTGTGGCGAGAATGCAGCCAATCGTCAGTGCCAACACAAGTTCGTGAACGCTGTAGGGAAGGTTCCAACCTTCGACGGTCAGATCTTTTGGAATCAGCAGCGCGACAATGATGGCCAACGCCCCGCGAATGCTTGCCCAAGACAACAGCAATTCCCAAGATCTTTCAATGCGTTCTTTTGGAATGAACTTGTTGATTGAAGTGGTGACGAGGAAGACCGAGATAACGCGGCAGGCAGCTACGACGAACACCGTGACAAGCGCGGGGAGCCATAGCTTGGCAACGGGCACGTTGGAGCTTGCAAAGAGCAGTCCCGACAGGATGAACACCAGCGAGTTGGCCATAAACGCCCCGTGCTCAACAGCCTTGTGGACGTAGTGGTCAACGTCATGGGTGAGAAGGTGGCGCGCATAGTTGCCGAGGAACAGCGAGCAGATGGTGGTCGCGATGATGGATGAAACGTGGAGTCCCGCAAAGTGAAGCTCGTTGATGAGCTCACAGCCAACAAAGACCGCGTGAGCCGAGATGAGCAAAATCGTTGCGATAACGGCATCTGAACCGCTGGCCTTGCGCAGCAAAGAGCTGAACAACACGCCTGCGAGAAGACCGATTGCGATACCGCCGGCAACCATCGCCAAGAAAAGGCCGGTGCCTTCAACAACGGTGAGTGCGCCGTGGAAACCATCTGTGGCGATGCCCAAGATGACCAAGAACAGTGCAACCGCCGTGCCGTCATTGAAAAGACTCTCGCCTTCAAAAATGATTGACAGGCGGCGCGGCGCACCAACCTGCTTGAACAGTGAGAGCACGGCCACAGGGTCTGTTGCCGAAATGATTGAACCGAACAGCAGGGCAACGACAAACGGAATGTGAACACCAAACATGGGCAACACGAAAAACAGTGCGCCGGCAATCGCGAAAGCCGAGATCAACAGACCGACGACCGATAGCAGCGAGATGGTCCAAACGCTGGTTAGGAGCTTGCGAATGTTTGTGTTGAAGCCGGACTCGAAGATGAGGATGGGCAAGAACACGTAGAACAGAAGCTCTGGCGTCAGCTTTATGTCATCGATGAAGCCCAGGGTGGGTTCGAGGACAGGAATGTTGATGACTGCGGCCAATCCCATGCCGACAAGCACCAAAAGAACTGTGTACGGAACTTTGATCCGTGCGGCCAAAAAGTAAAGGCCCGAAGAAAGGATCAGGAGGGAAAAGAGCGCGAGTACCGAGGTGAGGGATATGTCCACTTTGGGGGAGTTTAGAGGTGTTTAGTAGTTAAAACTAACCACCTTTGGCAAAATCCTGGGCAGTTTTCTGTCAGCGATCGCCGCCGTGTTGCGCACCCGGGCAAACGAAAACCCCGGCCGTGCGGACCGGGGTTTCGCAACCAAATATTTGGTGGATATTGGACCTAATTGATCAGTCGAACTTGTCTTTAATGTCGTCGACCTTGCCCTTGACCTTGCCTTCGACTTGATCGCCTTGGCCCTCGGCTTCGAGATCTGGATTATCGGTCTTGCTGCCGACCTTTTCCTTAATTTTTCCCATTGCTTCTTGAGATTTGTCATCAATTCCCATGCACGGATTCGTACCCGCAGCGGCATTAACCAAACATCGGCTGTGCAACCGACGGCACTACGAGCCGCACGGCTCGCCCACAAAAACGCGGGCACAAAAAAAGCCCGCACAAGCGATTGTGCGGGCTTTTTTCTAGGTATCTAGTTGTTCTTGTTGCGCAAATTATTAATTTGTTCTTGCGCCTGGTTCTTCATTTCATCTCGCTGTGCCGGGTCGTCGAAGTCCTTGCCTGTCTTCTGCTCGACCTGGTCTTTTGCATTGTTGAGGTTGTCTTGAATACCCATGGCCCAGTCCCTTCCCGACTCGCCGCGTCCTAAACATCTTGGGCGTTTTCTTTTCAAAGATGTCCGGATTATCCGACTTCGGGCACCCAGTCGGGACGGCGAATGTGCTGGGCACGCCAGGCCAGTGACGGCTTTCCATCCGTATCGGCCGAGGCAACCAACAGCCCGCCGATGATGGAGAGGTTCTTGAGGAACTGGATCTTTTGAGCCGGCTTCTTGTCTGCTGGCATCTTCCAGAAAGGGTGTCCAGCCACGGTTGTGGGAACAAGGGTTCCAGCGAGGACCAGTGCGGCGATCCTTGGGGCGATGCCTTTGGCGAGCATGACGCCACATGCAATTTGGATGACGGCGTTCGCACGGACAGCTGTGTCGTTGTCGGGAATGCTCGGAACAACTTCACGCACCTTGTCGAGGAAAGGCTCGGCCATTTCAACACGCGGTTCGGGATTGCGCAGCACATCGAAACTGCTCGTAAGAAAGACTGAAGCCAAAAGCGGCCTAGCGATTGTGCGAGTTAGAGACATGCGCACGGTTTAGCCCATGCGCAATCAAAAATCACTGACAAGTGGGCAGCAACAGGCGGTTAAGCGCCCATTGCGTGGAAGCCGCCGTCGACATGAATGATCTCGCCGGTGGTGGCGGGGAAGAAGTCGCTCATCAACGCCGCGAAAGCTTTGCCGACGGGCTCAGCATTTTTGTTGTCCCAGCCAAGGGGAGCGCGGTCCGACCAAACGTCTTCAAAGAGTGAGAACCCGGGAATGGATTTTGCGGCAACCGTGCGCACGGGGCCAGCGGCAATCAGATTCACTTTGATGTTCTTAGAACCAAGATCGCGCGCCAAATAGCGCGAAGTCGATTCAAGTGCAGCCTTTGCAACACCCATCCAGTCGTAACCGGGCCATGCAACCGTTGCGTCAAAGTCCAGGCCGACAACGGAGCCACCACCGGACTTCTCAAAAAGCGGAACGAGTGCAGTGGTCAACGCCTTTAGTGAGTAGGCACTGATGTTCATGCTTGCTGAAACGTCTTCCCAAGGAGTTTCCAAGAAGTTGCCACCCAGGGCAGTCGCGGGCGCAAAAGCAATCGCGTGCAGCACTCCATCCAAGCCGCCCCACTTCTTGTCGAGTGCTTCACGCGCGGCCGACAAGTGTTCAGCATTCGTGACGTCGAGCTCTAGAACTTCCGGCTCTTCCTTTAGCTTCTTTGCAACACGCTGCGTAAGGGAAAGAGCACGTCCCGCGCCGGACAGCACGATCTCGGCGCCTTCGGCTTGCGCTTGTTGCGCCGCGGCGAACGCAAGGGAGTCATCGGTGAGGACACCTGTGATCAAAAGTCGTTTGCCGTCGAGAATTCCCATGACCGTCTCCCTGTCTAATGAACGTGGGTGAGTTTGCAGGCTTGAAGCTAGCCGCGAACCGCTAGCGTGACCGACATGGGCTTGTTTAACCGAGGCAAATCAGAACGCACACATAATGCGGTCGCAACACGCGGTGCGAATCTCAGTTCTCAGGACCAAAACGGTCACTCGGTTGACGAGATTGCCAACCTCATTTCAACTGCGGCGGCGGGCAACATCGATAAGGACTTGTTCAAGCGCCTTGTGTCGGTAATTCGTCGTTCGGTGAAGATGTCTCGCAAGGGCGTCACCATCAGCGGCCAGGGTATTGCCGACGTTCTTGCAAAGATCGCACCGCGCATTCCGGTGAGCGACCTCGAAACCATGAGGCAGCGTTCGGGTGGAATGAGCGGCGACTCCCTCGCGGCTTATCAGATCAAGAAGTCGAGCCGACAAAGTGCAGCCGTTGGTGCGCTGGTGGGCGGCGTTGCAAGCGCGCAGTGGGTGGCACCTCCTACGTGGTTGATGCTGCCGGCCGAAATCCTTGTCGAGACGTTGGTGATCAGCGCGATCGAAATGAAGATGGTCGCTGAATTGCACGTTATTTACGGCCACCCCATCACGGGAACAATGGACGAGCGCGGCCGCGCGATTCTCGCGGCGTGGGCCGACCAGCGGGGAATCAGGGTCGATCAACTTGACCAGGGTTTGAAGGACGCTGCGCATCGCGGTGCCCGCGGTCAGCTAGTCAACCTCGTGCGTCGCAAGTTGATTGCACGTGCAGCGCGAAATGTTTCTTCGGTGGCGCCTTTTCTTGTTGGTGCGGGTGCTGCTGGCGCAATCAACCGCGGCGCAACGCGAACATTGGGAAACAAGGTCGTGCAAGACCTTGGTCACAGGACGATTGACGCATGAGGCTCTACGACACCGCCGCGCGTGAGACCGTTCTGCTCGATGCGCGCGGTGTGGTTCGACTTTACGTCTGTGGAATCACGCCATATGACGCTGCCCATATCGGCCACGTTGCTACCTATCTGGCTTTCGACGTGTTGCGCCGGGTCCTGATTGATCAGGATCAAGAGACGCTGATGGTGCGCAACGTCACCGACATTGATGACCCCTTGTTCGAGCGTGCGCGTCGCGATGGTTCGGACTGGAAAGACCTTGGGGACCGCGAGGTCGCGTCGTTCCGCAGCGACATGGCTTCACTCGGACTACTTCCTCCAGACAGCGAGCCGCGCGTTACCGGTGCAGTTGACGACGTAATTGATTTCATTGCGCGTTTGACACACGCCGGGCACACCTACCATCTAGATGATCGGCTCTATTTTTCGGTTGACTCATATGAACGCTTCGGCGAGATCTCTGGACTCAGCGTCGATGAGATGTTTCCACTCGCGCGTGACAACGGTGGAGACGTCGAAACACCGGGCAAGCGCAATCCGCTTGATTTCCTCTTGTGGCAGCCGTCGCGAGACGATGAGCCGTCATGGTCTTCGCCTTGGGGCGATGGTCGGCCGGGTTGGCACATTGAGTGTTCCGCGCTTGCCGACCGCGAATTCGACGGACACATTTTGGATATCCACGGGGGCGGCAGCGACCTCATCTTTCCGCATCACGAGTGTGAATCTGCTCAAACGCGTGCGGCAACGGGACACGAACTGTCACGTATCTGGATGCACGTCGGCCTCATTGGCTACCAAGGCGAAAAGATGTCCAAATCCAAGGGCAATCTGGTGTTTGCGCGCGACTTGTTGGCCAAGTACGACCCGGCGGTCATTCGTCTAGCCGTCGCGGCGCACCACTACCGCTCATCGTGGGAGTGGAACGATTCCCTGCTCGATCGCGCGTCGGCACGGTTGGATTTGTGGCGATCCGCATCACTGAGGGGTAGTGGCACAGATGAAATGGGCGAGGCCAGCGCAATTGACCCCGTTCGATCCGTCCTGGCAAACGACTTGGACACACCGGCTGCTTTGGAGTTGATCGACGAGGCTGCCGCGCGAGGCAAGAACGCAAAAGCCCCTGCCGCGCTCATGGGAATCCGCATCTAGCGATCTCGGGCGCTCGCCTGGGCCTTCCGGGAAGCGGCGCGACGAACAGCCCAGCTGCGGTTTGTGGCCACTACGCTCTGCACTCATGTCAGTTACGAGTGAAATCATGTTTGTCAACCTTCCCGACGGCAGCAAGCGTGAGGTTCCCACGGGTTCAACTGGCGCCGACCTTGCCAAGTCAATCGGGTCGCGGCTTTTCGATGCGGCAGTCGTCATTGAGGTGAATGGTTTTCAGCGCGACTTGACAGCGGAACTTCAAGACGGCGACACCGTGCGGATCATCACGGCAACTGACGAAGAAGGCCGTTACGTCATTCGTCACTCGACTGCGCACGTTTTGGCGCAGGCCGTGCTTGACCTTTGGGATGGCGCACACTTCGCAATCGGCCCACCAATTGAAAACGGTTTTTACTACGACTTTGCATTGCCCAATGGCGCGCGTTTCAGTTCAGATGACCTTGCGCGCATTGAGGTCAAGATGCGCGAAATCATGTCTGAAGATCAACCTTTTGTGCGTGAAGTTGTAGACGTCGACTCGGCGTTGAAGACGTTTAGCAGTCAGCCATTCAAGACCGAGATCATCAACAACCACGAAACCGCGCAAGGTGTTGAAGAAGGACACGTTTCGTTGTACCGAAACACAGAGACCTTCGTTGAGTTGTGTCGCGGTCCTCACGTGCTTTCAACAAAGCGCTTGGGTCACTTCAAGCTTGAAAAGGTTGCTGGTGCTTATTGGCGTGGCGATGAAAAGCGTCCGATGCTGCAACGCATTTATGGCACAGCGTGGGAATCAGCCAAAGCCCTAAAGGCTTATGAGCACATGGTGGCCGAGGCCGAACGGCGTGACCACCGTCGCTTGGGCTTGGAGCTCGACCTGTTTAGTTTCCCCGAAGAACTTGGCAGCGGTCTGCCTGTTTTCCATCCAAAGGGCGGGCTTATCCGCAAGCTTATGGAGGACTACTCGCGCGAGCGCCACGAAGCCGCGGGCTATTCGTTTGTCAACACTCCGCACGTTACGAAATCAACGTTGTTTGAGACTTCCGGTCACCTTGACTGGTTCTCAGATGGAATGTTCCCGCCGATGGTTCTTGACGAAGATCATCACGGCGCTGGCCACAAGTACTACGTGAAGCCAATGAACTGCCCGATGCACACCTTGATTTACAAGTCTCGCCAACGTTCCTACCGAGACTTGCCGTTGCGTTTGTTCGAGTTCGGTTCGGTTTACCGCTACGAAAAGTCCGGTGTGATTCATGGCCTCACTCGCGTGCGCGGAATGACGCAGGACGACTCGCACCTTTACGTTGCGCGCGACCAAATGCGCGACGAGATTCGCAGCGTGTTGCAATTCGTTCTCAGCTTGTTGCGTGACTACGGACTTGATGACTTCTACTTGGAACTTTCAACAAAGCCCGAAGAGAAGTGTGTGGGCAGCGACGAGGAGTGGAGCGAAGCGACAGAGACGCTGCGCGAAGTCGCCGTGGAATCCGGCCTTGAATTGGTGCTGGATGAAGGCGGCGGCGCTTTCTACGGCCCGAAGATTTCTGTGCAAACTCGCGATGCCATTGGTCGCAGTTGGCAGATGTCAACGGTCCAGCTCGATTTCCAGACCCCACAACGTTTCGAGATTGAGTACACCGGTGCGGACAACGAACGTCACGTTCCAGTGATGATCCACCGTGCGCTATTCGGTTCGGTCGAAAGGTTCATGGGCATTCTCGTCGAGCACTACGCCGGTGCGTTCCCGGTTTGGTTGTCGCCTGTTCAGGTGAGTGTCATTCCTGTGCGCGATACGCACGAGGACTACGCGTCGCAAGTGCAACAGGCATTGAAAGCAGCGGGGCTTCGCGTCGAGATGATCGCTGCGAACGAACCGGTCGGCAGTCGCATCAGGCGCGCCAAGCTTGAAAAGATTCCTTACGTCCTTGTCGTTGGCGATGACGACGTTGAAAACACAACGGTCGGGGTAAACGCACGCGATGGTGACGGTCAGGTTCAACGCGGTGTTTCGCTTACCGAATGCGTCGCGCAGATCAAAGACGAGAACAACAACCGCTCCAACTATCGACGCCCAGTGTCACCTGCTGAGCAATGACTGACGGCGTAGACAGACTGTGGGCCGGTTGGCGCTCGGCATATGTTGCAGGCGCTGCCAACAAGAGTCGTAACGAACACCCGGGCGACGAAAACGCTTCAGTGTTCACGCGCATTTTGACCTCGGGGCTGAGCGACGAAGAGACCAACATTGTGCATCGCGGTTCCGAGGTGTTTGCGATCCTCAACGCATTTCCATACGGAACTGGCCACTTGCTGGTCATGCCGGTGCGCGAAGTAGCAAAGCTCGATGAACTTTCACGATCTGAATCTGCAGAGTTGTGGTCGACCATTCAAGATGCCGTACAGGCGATTGAACAGGCCTATCGCCCCGATGGCGTCAACGTTGGTTTCAACCTTGGAAAAGCCGCCGGTGCGGGAGTCCCGGGCCACCTTCACGCTCATGTCTTGCCCAGGTGGTCTGCCGACACCAACTTCATGAGCTCGGTTGCCAATGCCAAGGTGCTTCCTGAGGCGCTGGATGAAACCGCCCGCAAGCTGCGCCAAGCCTGGCCAAAGCGCCCATAACACTTCGCATCTTTGGGCCGAACTCGGTCAGTTCTGGATGGTTTGGTAGTTTTGACCCAAACGCGCTCGATTCAAATGGCTTCGCCGTGGGCGCGCTTATCTAACGGAGATCAATTTGTTTGACGGTAATTTCCGCACCGGGGTTGACCGGGTGACAAAACCGATCGGCACCACCTTTGCGAAGTTTGGCGTCACGGCAGACGTCCTCACCGTTCTGGGCATGATTGCGGCTGTCGGCTGTGGTGTGGCAATCGGCACGGGCCACCTTGTGTGGGGTGTCGTACTGCTGATCGTTGCGGCTTTGCCAGACCTTCTCGACGGTCCGGTCGCCAAGGCGTCAGGCATGGCGTCAATTAGGGGCGCTTTTTTCGATTCCGTTGCCGACCGCGTAACCGACACCTTTGTTTTGGGAGGTATTGCCTGGTACCTACTTGACCAGCCGTCAAAGAGTGCGGCAATTCTGCCGTTTGCCCTGCTTGGGGCAAGTCAGATCATTTCCTATATGCGCGCCAAGGCCGAGATTCACGGGTTCGACGCCAAGGGCGGCTTGATGGAACGCGCCGAACGCATTGTTTGTCTGGCCGTCGCGTTGATCTTCAACGCTTACTTGGTTCCGATTTTGGCCGTCATGTTGGCGCTGACAGTTGTGACCGGTGGTCAACGCTTTGTGAAGGTTTGGAAGCAGGCCACCGACGAAAACCCGGTTCTTGCGGCCCGCGTGGCTGCACGACGCGCGACAAGACCAATGACGATGCGTTCAATGTTTGGTGCAGAGCCAGACGAGACCGTGCGTCGGCGGTGGAGGGAATGGGCGTCTCAACAACGCCGGGCAAAGCGTCGTATTGACGCCGAACGCGACTAGTTCGGCTGAACGTTTCGATAGCCATGTTGCCCAAACCATCTTCAAGCGCGCAGCGACTTTCATACATTGGTTACCGCTTGTTGGCGCGGTTCGCCGAGATCCTTCCGGCAAGCGCGATCGAGAGAGTTTCGTCAGTTGCAGCATCAGCAGCCGTCAGAGTGCTGCCGGGCAAAGTCCGCATTATTAGCGACAATCTGACCCCGGTCCTCGGCACGGCACCGTCGCCGCAACTCATTCACGATTCATTTGCGTCTTACGTTCGATTCTGGTTGGAGAGCCTGCGCTTGCCGGCGGTTCCGGCTGAGTGGCTCGAAGATCACTTCACGGTCGAAGGCCTCGAGTTCATGGACCAGGCAGTTGCCGAGGATCGGCCGATCATTGTGGCGTTGTCACACCTGGGCAACTGGGACATTGCAGGCGCTTGGTTTACTTCCCGCGGACTCGATTTGGGTGTTGTGGTCGAGAATCTCGCATCGAAAGAACTCTTCGAGTGGTTTAAGGGTTTCCGCGAGTCAATTGGCCTGGAGGTCTTGACCGAGGGTCCAACTTTGACCTCACAACTGCTGCAACGACTTAAGAATGGCGGCGCGATAGCCCTGTTGTGCGATCGCGATGTTCACAACAGCGGCAAACCCGCAACGTTTTTTGGCCGCCAAGTATCGATCGTGCGTGGTCCTGCCGTGCTTGCCCTGCGGACGAATGCCGTTCTCTTGCCGACTGCGATTTACCAAACGGCAAACTCATCGCACCGAGCAGTCATTTCGCCGCCGATCGATACCACCAGACGTGGCAGCCTTTCTTCGGACACTGAACGAATCACGGCGGAACTGTTGGGCATCTTCGAAGACATGATTCGCCGTGCCCCCGAGCAGTGGCATGTGTTTGGTCCGTACTGGGATCGCGACTAAGCGGTTTTGCGTTCGATACCTTTTCACCCATGCGAATCGCCCAGGTCTGTCCATACAGCCTGAGCGTTCCCGGGGGAGTCCAGGGTCAAGTCATTGGACTTGGTCACGCCCTTCGAGACATGGGTCATGAAACCCGTGTGCTTGCACCTTGTGACGGTCCGCCGCCAGACCCGATGGTCACGCCGCTTGGACGTTCTGTTCCGACAGCGGTCAACGGTTCGATTGCCCCGGTCGCGCCAGACCCGGCTTGCGCGTTGCGCACCATTCACACGTTGCGCAACGAACGCTTTGACGTGGTGCACATTCATGAACCCGCAGTCCCGGGTCCATCGCTTACTGCATTGATGACTGCAGAAGCCGCGCTGATCGGCACGTTTCATGCTGCGGGAACGTCGACTGCATATTCGTATTACACGTTTGCGGCGAAGCGACTGGTGAAACGGTTGGACGTGCGAGTCGCCGTTTCGCTGGAAGCTGCAGCAACCGCACAGGGTGCAATAGGCGGGGAGTATGAGGTCTTGTACAACGCGATTGACGTGAACAATTTCACTCAGTCCTCTAGCGCGTTGGACTCGCTGGAAGACGACGCGCCAGTTGAGATTCTGTTTATTGGTCGCCACGAACAACGCAAGGGCCTGTCCGTTCTGATTGACGCACTCGAGATGCTTCCGGAGCGCTTTCATTTGCGCATTGCCGGCATCGGTCCGCAGACGCAGCATCTTCAACAGCTGACTCAAGGCAATGGCCGCATTACCTGGCTGGGAAAGATCACCGACGTTCAACGGCGCGAAGAGCTGCAACGTGCTTCGGTGTTCTGTGCGCCGTCACTTGAAGGCGAATCATTTGGCATTGTGCTCCTCGAAGCAATGGCTGCGGGGTTGCCGGTTGTGGCAAGCGACTTGTCCGGGTACCGTTACGTAGCCGAGGGTGGCAAGAGTGCCAAGTTGGTTGCGCCGAACGACAGCCACGCGTTGAGCGTTGCGATTGCAGAGCTGGCTTCCGACCGCACCGTTGCACGCAAGCTGATTGACAATGGCCTTTTGCGGGCCAATGCATTTTCCATGGACTCTCTAGCGGAATCCTACGTGGAGCTTTACGAAAGGGCGCTTTCTGGGCGAACGTCAAAGAGCTGGTTTTCAGGCCTCTTCAGTTAGCCCAGCTTCGGGAGGTGACCCGCATTGAATGCGACATGCCAGTTGCCGGCGGTTTCGATGTCCTGCCAGGTGAGCTCGTCGGCTTCAACGGGAAGTGCAAGGTTTGCCACCGATAAACGCTTGGCCGTCAGTTCCTGGTGATCGTCGATGTGCTCATGGTGTTTTGCACGACGGATTACCAGCACCGGATATTTGCCGGCTTCTAGGGCGCTAAGCGCAGAGCCGGTTCCCGCGTGAGCAATGACCACGTCGGCGCGTTCCATGGCTGCTTCGAGATCGTCGCCGGACATGGATTGGTGAGCGCCCTCAATTGTTATGTCGGTCTTGCCGGTTTGCCACGTGACATCGACTTGGGGAGGAACAATTTCCAAGACGCGCTTGAGAAGACGGTCAAACCCATAACTGTCGTTCGAGCCGAGCGTCACAACAATCGACTTCACGCCATTTGCAAGTGGCCGGTGTTTCGCTTCGAACCCATCAAAGACGGACCCGGCGTATGTCCAGCGCTTGTTTGCAAGCGCGGGGGACTGGCAGTAGCGCTTGATGCGCGGCAAACGATCAACAATCTTGCCGGTAAGCGATAACTCGTGGGTTCTAGTTGCCGTTTCGATGTAAATAGCTTTCGCCCCAAAGATCCATGCAAATGGCAAGAAGCAAACTGCCACGTTTGCCCCCGTGCTGATTACACGCGAAACCTTGTGTTTGCGAAACAACTTGAGTGCAAAAACAACGTCTTTAAGGTTCCCCCAAATGTCGTGAGGGTGCGCATAAGGCGCAAACACAACATTGTCGGTTTGCAGAATCGAACGGCTGAGACCCGTGTCGAACGTGACCCACAAACGGTCATCATCAATGTCGAAACGGTCGGCCAAGCCGCGAAGCTGTTTAAGGTGGCCACCGCCACTGGCGACGAGCAATGTGGTCATGGTCGTCCGATCATCGAGCAACGTCGATCACGACGCGGGTTGGGTTGTTCAGTGTTGAGACTTTGAAGTTTGCTGCGCTCTTGGTTCCAGCAACCCAAGTCAAGCGGCCCTCAAAGTCGGCTACGAACTTGAGTTGTTCGACTTGAGTCGTGTCGGTCTTATCAATCGTTCGCGGACCCTTGTAAAACTCTTTCAGACCACCGGTCAACTCGACGATTGAAGCGGCCTCGAACTCAATGACCAACTGTTGGTTTCCCGTTGCCTTCACAGGCGAGCCCTCCATGGTCGGGGCGCCTGTTTGGTTGTATTTCAGCGAATAGCCGGGCGGCACATTTCCATCGAACTCAAAAACAATGCGGTCGCTGTTCTCAAAGCGATTCAGCCGAACAGCTAGCAGGTGTGCTTTCGAGTCAGAAGCAGGAGTCGTCGTTGCAGTTGAGCCACCAAAGGTTGCCGCTGGCGCGCCGGTAGTGGTCGATGACGTATCGGCTGGGGCGGCCGTCGTCGATGTGGTTACTTCCACTGTCTGGGTTGAGCTTGCCTTCTTTTCTTCGCCACAGGCGCTGACTCCTACCGCTAGCGCAAGACATAGAGCCGGAACGGCTGTGCGACGCAGACTTGGACAAGAAATGTTGAGCACGATTGAGAACGTAATCACTTGCAGCTCGACAGTGTTGGCACTTCACGGCGCGTGATTTATGAGGACCGATGCATACTGGCCTGCCGAAAAGGCGTAGCACTGGTAATTTCGTGGCGTCATGGATATCCAACAGGCTGTCAATCGCCACATCTCTCACAACAAGCGCCTTGCCGCTTGCTTGGCGATTGTCTTTGTTGCGGGTGTTTTCATTCCAGTCTTTTTGGTTCTGTTGCTGATTTCACGAACAGCACTTGCCGTGTTTCCGGCTTTGGTCGTCGCGCTGGTCTGGTCTTTCGTTGCTTGGCGACGTTCAGATGCCGTGGTTCTCGACCTGGCGGGTGCGCGCGATGCAAATGTGGAATCTGACGCAAGGCTGTTCAACGTTGTCAACGGTCTGCGCGCGGCCATGGGGCTGCCATCGCTTGACCTGTACCTGGTTGATGAGGACGCCATGAACGCGTTTTCAACCGGGCGCGACCCCAATCACGCATCGCTGGTTTTGACCACCGGCCTGATTGAGCGCCTTGACTTGATCGAGCTTGAGGCCGTCATCGCGCTGGAACTTTTCAAGATCAAGACCCACGAAACCCTCCCGCAATCCTTTGTGGTGCCCACCTACGGCGTGTCGCTCGTCCTGGCTGAGGCCGCCGATTCCATGCCGTGGTTGGCAAACTTCCTGCGTCTGCCAACGCCGTGGGTCGATGCGATCCTTGCCAAGGTCAGCAGCTCTCAGCGCGACCTCGAACGCGACGTTGAAGCCACGGCCTACACGCGTTATCCGCCCGCACTCGCGGACGCACTCGAAAAGATCTCCGGTAAGTCAGCTCTTGGAGTAGCAGCACCTGTTACGGCCCACCTTTGGGTGGCTCCGGCAACAGCACCTTCGGCAAATCCATCAACTTCTAAGTTGCATGCGCCTATTGCCGATCGTGTGGCTGTACTCCAGGAGCTTTAAATGGACTTGAGTCGTTTTGATCGCAAGAAGCTTTTAATCGCCGGTGGCGTTCTGGCCGCACTGCTTGTTGCCGTGCTGGCATTTGCGCTGACCAGGGGAGGTGGCGAAGAAACCGCTGCCACAACCACGTCTGGCGCCCCAACCAGCAGCTCGACTACGGCGGCCTTGGGTCCCGTTTCGCCTCTCACTGGCCTTCCTCAGCCCGACGAGGCTCTTCGCAACAGGCCGCTTCTAACCATCAAGATCGACAACAGCCCCCAGGCTCGGCCGCAGTTCGGCGTCGACAAGGCCGACACCGTGGTTGAAGAAAAGGTCGAAGGTGGAATCTCGCGTTTTATGGCTCTCTTCCAGAGCCAAGATTCTGACCGAGTTGGTCCGGTTCGCTCGCTCCGCACGACCGACCCCGCATGGTTGCGTCCTGAAGGCGGATTGATTGCGTACTCCGGTGGAATCGACGGAGTAAAGGCCCTGTTAGGCCCGGCCGGCATCACCGACATTGGCGCAGACAACCACGGCCCCACCTATTACAAGCGCAGGTCTGATCGAGCTTTCGAACACAGCCTTTACACAAACACTTCAACGCTTCGCACCTTGACACCCAAGGGCAAGGCCGCCGCCAAGCCGTTGTTTGAGTTTGTTGACCAGGGCGCCAGTTTCGCTGGCGAGGGCGTAGCCCCAGTGCAGACCATCCAGGGAAGAATGGGTGGAGACCCCCAAGCAACGACATTCGCGTGGACTTGGGACCCTTCACAAAAGAAGTTTCTGCGCACGACCGATGGCAAGTCTCACCTGTTCGAGGGCAAAGGGCAGATTGCCATGACGAATGTCGTGATTCAGTACACGCCGTACCGTCCAACTCAATACCGGGACCGCGCTAACGCTGTGGTTGACGAGGCCGTTACCACGGGTTCGGGAGATGCACTCATCTTGTCTGACGGCAAGGTCATCCAGGGACGCTGGAACCGTCCAAACGATGGAGCCATCACTTCTTTCACGGATTCCACTGGGGCAACTGTCAAGTTGAACCGCGGGCAAAGCTGGCTACAGCTGGTGCCCCAAGACCTCCGCGCGACTGTTATCAACGGCTAGATAAGTCGGCTCATCGGGTCGTCGCCTGACTGTGCGGTAGCTGTTCAGCTCAACGCGGTTGTGCGGTTAGCGTTTGGTCATGACCGATGACTCTCGCTTTGCAAACAATCAGACCGGAACCGGCAAGGTAAAGCGCGGACTGGCAGAGATGCTGCGCGGCGGCGTCATCATGGACGTTGTCAATGCCGAACAGGCTCGCATTGCACAAGATGCCGGTGCCTGCGCAGTGATGGCACTGGAAAGAGTCCCGTCCGACATTCGCGCCCAAGGCGGTGTGGCGCGCATGTCAGATCCCGAATTAATCAATGAAATCAAGGCTTCTGTGACCATTCCCGTCATGGCAAAGGCTCGCATTGGCCACTTTGTCGAGGCCCAAGTTCTAGAAGCACTCGAAGTTGATTTCATTGACGAGTCTGAAGTACTCACGCCCGCCGACGAGGCGCACCACATCGACAAGCACGCGTTCACCATTCCGTTCGTGTGCGGCGCAACGAACCTCGGCGAGGCGCTGCGTCGAATCAGCGAAGGCGCTGCCATGATTCGCTCCAAAGGCGAAGCCGGCACCGGAAACATTGTTGAAGCCGTGCGCCACTTGCGCTCAATTACCGGTGACATCCGCAAGATCACACAAGCCGATGCTGCCGAACGCTTTGCATGGGCAAAAGAACTGCAAGCCCCCATTGAATTGATCAATGAAGTAGCCGAGTCGGGCAAGCTGCCGGTGCCGCTTTTCTGCGCGGGCGGCATTGCCACGCCGCCAGACGCTGCACTTGCCATGCAGCTGGGGGCCGAATCGGTCTTTGTGGGTTCGGGCATTTTCAAGAGCGACGATCCGGCCAAGCGTGGACGCGCAATTGTCGAAGCAACAACACACTTTCGCGATGCGCACCGCATTGCTGAAGTCAGCGCAGGTTTGGGTGCGGCAATGGCAGGTCTTGAGATTGTCGACCTGGAAACACAAATGGCTGCGCGCGGTTGGTAAAGCGTGTGACCGTCGGTGTCCTTGCGCTGCAGGGCGCTTTCAGGAACCACCTGGAAACATTGGAGAGCGTTGGCGTCGATGCTGTCTTGGTCAATGCGCCAAACCAACTCGTGGCGCTGGATGCGTTGGTTCTGCCCGGCGGTGAGTCCACCGTCATGTCCAAGTTGTTGGATTCCTCGGGCTTGCGCGGACCCCTAGTCGAGTCGATTCGCGAGGGCTTGCCCGTGTTTGGCACTTGTGCAGGCATGATCCTCTTGGCAAGTGACGTACAAGATGGCACCTCTGACCAAAAGAGCCTTGGCGTCCTGGACATTTCGGTGCGTCGCAACGGTGAGGGGTCGCAGGGTTCCAGCCACGAATCCAATGTGCGACTTGGGGACTCTTTCCCTGGAGGCAACACCGACTTCCCAGGGGTTTTCATCCGGCCACCGGTGGTTCTCGAAATCAGCCCGGACGTCGAGCCGCTCGGTTGGGTTGACTACGACGTGGGCGATACCCGGATTGTGATGTGTCGACAGGGTCGCGTGATGGCGACAACCTTTCATCCAGAACTGACGAATGATGACCGCATACATCGCGCATTCCTCCAGAGTCTGCAAGGCTGAGCCACCTCAGTTTTTCTTAGAGACCTTGAAAGGGCGCCAATTCAGTGTCGGGACACTCCAAATGGGCAACGATCAAGCACCAAAAAGGCGCCAAGGACAAGGCGCGCGGCAAGCAGTTTGCCAAGCTCATCCGCCAAGTCGAAGTGGCTGCGCGCGAGGGTGGCGGCGACCTAGATGCCAATGCCAGCCTGCGCACGATGTACAACAAGGCGCGTTCTGCGTCTGTGCCACTTGACACCATTGAGCGCGCGATCAAGCGCGGCACCGGCGAACTCGAAGGCGTTCGCTACGAACCTTTGACCTACGAAGGCTACGGCGCGGCCGGGGTTGCTTTGTTGGTTGAAGTCTTGACGGACAACCGAAATCGAACGGGCTCTGAAATCCGCTCGACCTTCACCAAGGCCGGGGGAAACATTGCCGAGCCGGGAGCTGTTGCGTGGCAATTTCACCGCCACGGAGTCATTTCCGTACCCAAGTCGGTCGCCGAAGACGCACTGACAGAAGCCGTTCTTGAAGCCGGTGGTGAAGACGTAATTGACCAGGGCAGCAGTTGGGAAGTCCGCTGCGAACCGAGCTTGGTAGATGAGGTTTCGGGCAATCTTCGTGAAACGGGCATCGAGGTCCTTCAAGCCGAGTCCATGTTGTTGTCCGACAACCCTGTTCCGCTGGCCAGTGAAGACGACGCACGCAAGGTGCTGCGCCTCATTGACGCGCTTGAAGACCTAGATGACGTGCAAAACGTTTGGTCCAATTTCGACATATCTGAAGACGTTCTAGAAAAGGTTGCCGGTTAGTCCGGTATTCATGACCAACAACGACGAAACAATCACGCCCAACAAGGCCACTGCACCCAAGAGCTCCCGCACAAAGTTGACGGTTGGCTCGCCCGCGCCAGATTTTGTGGCCGAGGGCACGAAGGGCACGAAGTACCACCTAGAAGACGAGCGTGGAAAGATCGTTGTGCTGGTCTTTTACCCGGGCGACGGCACGCCTGTCTGCACACGTCAGCTGACCAACTATTCCGATAAGCCTGCCATTGCGCAGAAAAGCGGAGTCGTTACGTGGGCGATATCGCCCCAAGACGTTGACAGTCACGAAGCGTTCGCTGCCGCCCACGATCTACAGATGCCGCTCTTGCACGATGCCGGAAAAGAAATCGCCGCCAAGTATCACGTGCTGGGTCCGCTCGGTTTCTATCGACGCTCGGTGTTCATCATCGACCCCACTGGAATCATTCGTTTTGCTCGCCGCGGAATGGCCGGCCTCGGTTATCCAGATGCCAGTGTTTTGCAAGATGCAGTCGACAAGGTAGAAGCGGACCTCGGCCAGTAAACCTCGGCCGAAAAACCTCTGGCCGCAGATCCCTCACTTGCCGAATCGAGAAGTTAGGATTCGGAACGCATGTTCGTTTTAGGTATTGACCCCGGTTTGACGCGCTGTGGCTATGGCATGGTGCAGCGCACGGCCAAGGCTCCGGTTTGTGTGAGTGCAGGGCTGCTCGCGACCGCCACCGAAGAATCGTTACCGACCAGGCTTGCCACGCTCAGCGCCGACCTCAACGAACTGATGGACGACCTGAAGCCCGATGTCGTCGTTGTTGAGCGAGTGTTTTTCCAGACCAATGCACGCACAGCAATGTCGGTTGCTCAGGCAGCCGGCCTGGCCCTCGTGGCGGCCGAACAGCGCAATGCCGAAATCGTGCAGTACACGGCCAACGAGGTGAAGGCGACGGTCACCGGCGACGGCGCGGCCGTCAAAAGCCAAACGCAGCAAATGGTCAAACAGATCCTTGGGTTGGAAACCGCCCCAAACCCTCCCGACGTTGCAGACGCATTGGCATTGGCAATTTGTCATCTCTCGCGCGCTGGTTTGCATGCGCGACTCCGTGACTCCGGCGCAGTTGTCGCCAACCAGAAAAGAAAGCAGGTCTTTGCATGATTGGCGCGCTAACGGGAACCATTTTGGATCGCACACCTACCGGCGAAGTCATCATTGACGTCAACGGCGTTGGTTACGAGGTCACCGTTACCGGCCCGACCCTTGCGCGCCTTGGTGAGAACGGTGCCACTGCTGCATTGCGAGTTCACACACGCGTGCGCGAAGACGCAATCACGCTGTTTGGATTCCTGACGGCGAACGAAAAACGCTGTTTCGATGTTTTGGTGACGACCCACGGTGTCGGTCCGGCCGTTGCAATGGCCGTATTGACCTTCTACACGCCACTTGAAGTCCAACAGCTTGTCGCCAACGAGGATGCCGACGCATTGGCGCGCGTTCCGGGCATCGGGAAAAAGACTGCAGCCAGAATCATCATTGAGTTGAAGAACCGCTTCGATATCGACCTTGGCTCATCATTGTCAACCGGGCCAGCGGTGGTCGACGTTGCCAAGCCAACAAAGCGCGATGAAGTCACCGCTGGTCTCACCGCTCTTGGTTATGGCACCGATGAAATTCGCCACGCTCTTTCACAGCTGCCTTCCGATGACAATGCCGATGCAGGTGAACTCTTGCGGACTGCACTGCGCAGCCTTGCCCAAAAGGCCCGCACGTGAGCCCGCGCAATGAGGTCGTCAGCGGCGAAGCCGAATCAGCACGCGAGCGAGACCTCAACCCGGTCATCGACCTCAACGAGGAGCCCCATGAGCGCACGCTTCGACCAAAGAAGCTGAGCGACTTTGTCGGCCAACCTCGGCTGACTGAGCATTTGACGATCGTTTTGGAAGCGGCTCGCAAGCGCGGCCAGCCCGTAGACCACTTGCTCTTTGCGGGACCTCCCGGTCTTGGAAAGACTTCGCTCGCAGCAATCGTGGCTGCCGAAATGAATGCGAACCTTCGCGTGACGTCGGGCCCGGCCCTGGTGCGCGCGGGAGACCTTGCATCAATCCTCACCGACCTTGAAGACGGCGACGTCTTGTTCGTCGATGAGATCCACCGTCTTGGCCGCGCGGTCGAAGAAGTGCTTTACCCGGCAATGGAAGACTTTCAGCTCGACCTTGTTCTCGGTAAAGGCCCAGCCGCACGCTCGTTGCGCCTTGATTTGCCACGCTTCACCCTGGTCGGTGCGACCACAAGAGCCGGAATGATCACCGGCCCGTTGAGGGATCGTTTCGGTTTCGTTGCTCGCCTGGACTACTACGACGAGAACTCATTGCAATCGATTGTTAAGCGTGCAGGAGACATCTCTGGCATCTCGGTCGACGAGTCCGGTGCGCGCGAGATTGCCGGACGCTCGCGCGGCACCCCGCGCATTGCGAATCGACTGCTGCGTCGCGTGCGTGACTTTGTTGAAGTGCGCGGCGACGGCGTCATCAACCAAGAGAGCGCCGATGCGGGTCTTGCGCTTTTTGGAGTCGACCCGCTTGGTCTCGACAAGGTTGACCGCGCCATCTTGCAAACGGTGTGCGAGCAGTTCAGCGGCGGGCCGGTCGGGTTGGCAAACATCGCCGTCAGCATTGGCGAAGAGCCCGAAACCGTTGAAGACGTCTATGAGCCGTTTCTCATCCAACAAGGCATGTTGCAGCGCACGCCACGCGGGCGTATTGCAACGCCACGCGCATGGCAACACATTGGCCTGCAACCGCCCGCCGACGTTTATGGCAATAGCTCTTTGTTTGACGAGTAAGGCGGGTAATCACCTCGATACGCCTTGGCGTAACCCGCAAGTTGAGTTGAGGCTTCAGCCTCTGATTGGATTGACCCCTTATGCAAGCTCCGGAAATTGTCGCTCATCAATTAGCGGAGCTTGACCGCCTGTTCGACGGATGCCATGTCCGGCAAGCAACGATCGAACAGCTCCGCAGCAAGCCTTTGACCGGAGAAGAACTGGCGGCCGATAAGGCTGCGTCGAGCAAACAAGGTTGGACGAAATGGTTCTCGAGCGAAGCGAAGGCGCATCGCGACGAAGTCTTTGGTAGCCGCCCTGATGATTTTTCCGCTGACGATGTCAAGAAGGGGGCTGAGGCCGACTTCACGGGGCTCGAATCGTTGACGCCGGGGGACATTCGCCAACTGAAGGATCGGTGCGAGCAGCTGATCAACGAGATTGAGAAGTACTCCAAAGACGTTGGTCAGATCATGGGCAAGGTTGACAATCTTCTGAGAGGTGTCACGCGCCCCTTGCGCTTCGCGGTCCATATAGACGGCGACACCGAACGTGAACTCCCACGTCCGTGGCAAGAGGACCTTGACGCTCTCGAAATGTTCTCTAACTCAGACCTTGAGACCCACAAGATCGGAAGCCTCTTCGACATGACGGCGCAACTGGAGCGAGTCCACGCAAACATGGTTCCGTTGCTGACTTACGCCCTTGGTGAAAAAGTCCCAGGGCCACCGCTTCCAGATCAAGGTTCCGACCTGATTGCACGCCTTGACCGCGCTCTGGCAACTTGCAAGCCCAACGAAAGGCTAATTGTGGGCATTGAGGCCCCCGCTCGCGATGTTCGAGTGCCCCAACACGTTCATCTGCTGGGCGCAGCCCTAACTTGGGACCGGGCTGACGGCACAAACAACAAGTTCGTCTTGGCAACTCCTGCGATTGCGTACGCGCAGTCGGTCGTATCGGATGGGCGCCCGCCAGTTGTGCTGCAGAACACCGAGCTTGAGTTCATGGCAGCTCGGGGTGACGTCATTGCGCCTGACGTTGTTGTCAAAGGAACGCTCCATCAATCGCTTCCCGAGTGCGTCCAGTCGTTTCAGCTGAATCGTCTGACCTGCGAGCTATTTGCGGTTGGACAGCCCGACGAGCGCGTGAGCGACGCTACAGAGTTTTTCACGGCGGCCATACATAGCGAGTTGTCCGACCCTGAAAAGGCAACAGCTCGACAGGTGTATGAGTGTCTTGAGGCAAAGAGCAAAGGGCTTACGTCAGCGCGTGCCGAACGCAGAGAGGCAACGCGTCCGGCACAACCACCCAAGCCGAGCTTTTTCGGGCTTTGACGTTCTGGGCTGGGCAAGCTCGGACCAACCCGACATACGTGGACACAAGCAGTCATAATTCAAGACACCCCATTAGCCGCCACGTCTAGGCACAACTAGGAGAGTCAGTCTTTGAGCGTCGCAGACCGCGTACTTCCTTGGGAAAGCATTCCTACGGCGCCCCGCGAGATTCTCGCGCCGCTGCTTGAGGCTTTTGCGCGTCGGAGGCCCGACGAAGACACAGCGCCGATCATCGAAGCTTACGAAATTGCGGCCGCGGCACATGAAGGCCAGCTCCGCCAAACGGGCGAGTCCTACGTCATCCACCCTGTTTCGGTGGCAACTCTCGTTGCTGAACTTGGTCTCGACTCGTTAAGCGTCATCGCCGCGTTGCTTCACGACTGCGTCGAAGACACGGCGCTCACGTTGGACGAGATTGAGGCACGTTTTGGAACGACGGTTCGCGAGCTGGTTGACGGACTAACCAAGCTTGACAAGACATCATTCGAATCGAAACAAGCGCAGCAGGCCGCAACCATGCGCAAGATGCTTGTGGCGATGGCAAAAGACTGGCGCGTCCTTGTCATCAAGTTGTGCGACCGTCTGCACAACATGCGGACGTTGGGAGCAATGCCTCAACACAAGGCAGCCCGGATCGCTCAAGAAACGCTCGATATTTACGCTCCGCTTGCACATCGTCTTGGTATGCAAGACATCAAGACCCAGCTTGAAGAGTTGGCATTTGCTGCGACCTACCCAAAGCGTTACGCCGAAATCACTCACATGATTGTCACGCGCGCTCCCGAACGCGAGGAATATCTGCGCGCGCTGACTGAAGATGTCAAGTCACACTTGGCTGACGTCAAGATCGAAGCCGAGGTAAAGGGCCGTCCAAAATCGCTCTATTCCATCTACGAAAAGATGGTTCTCAAAGGCAAAGAGTTTGAGGAAATAAACGACTTGGTGGGTATTCGCCTTGTTGTTGATTCCGTTCGTGATTGCTATGCGGCGCTTGGTTGCATCCACGCCACTTACAAGCCGGTTCAAGGGCGTTTCAAGGACTACATCGCAATGCCCAAGTTCAACTTCTACCAATCACTTCACACAACAGTGATTGGTCCTGAAGGCAAGACAATCGAGGTGCAAATCCGCACTCGTGAGATGCACTTGCGCGCAGAGTTGGGTATTGCTGCGCACTGGTCATACAAGGGCCGTGAAGACGCACGAGGCGAAACCATGTGGCTCGAGCGCATTGTCGACTGGCAAAAGGACTCGACAGACCCCGCTGAGTTTTTGGAATCGCTCAAGCTTGATCTTGAACAAGATGAGGTGTTTGTTTTCACACCCGCCGGCGACGTCGTAACCCTTGCTGCGGGCGCAACACCCGTGGACTTTGCATACTCCGTGCACACCGACATTGGCCACCGTTGCATCGGCGCCAAGGTCAATGGCCGCCTGGCCCCGCTCGATTCAAAACTTGCATCAGGCGACACAGTTGAGGTGTTCACGTCAAAAGGTTCAACAGCTGGACCATCGCGCGACTGGCTACAAAGCGTTGCAACGGCACGTGCCCGCAACAAGATTCGTCAATGGTTCTTACGCGAACGCCGCGAAGATGCAATTGAAGCCGGTCGTGAAGAACTAGCCAGGGCGTTCCGCAAGGAGGGCCTGCCGCTTCAGAAGTTGATGGCCTCGAACACCTTGGTTGATTTGGGTCGATCGATGAATTACGTCGATCTTGACGCTTTGTACGCAGCCATTGGCGAGAACCACGTTTCTGCCCAAAGCATTGCTCAACGACTTTCTAAAGACCTGAACCCAACGCCGGACGAAGACGAGCAGCCGGCAACGACCATCCGCTCGGTCCGGCCGGCTCGCACAGGTTCATCCTCGGGCATCCACGTCGAAGGGCTCGACGACGTCATGGTCCGGCTTTCGCGTTGCTGTACGCCGGTGCCAGGCGACGACATCATTGGTTTTGTGACCCGAGGCAGGGGAGTCTCGGTTCACCGTTCTGACTGCGCGAATGCCCTCAGTCTGCAGACCGAGCAAGAAAACCGCCTGATTGAGGTTGAGTGGGACGACGACCGCGAGGGGTCCTTCGTAGTTTCGGTGGAGATCCGCTCGATCGACCGGCCCCGTCTACTCCTCGACATCACCCGGGTATTGGTCGACCTTCACGTCAGCATTCTGTCCAGCCAGAGCCAGGCCGGGCCTGACAGGGTCAGTCGCATGCGGTTCGAGTTCCAGCTTGGAGACCCCGCCCACCTGGACAACATCCTGGCCGCCATCAAGAGAATCGACAGCGTTTATGACGCATATCGATTACTGCCAGGTTACGGGAAATGAAATTCGCTATTGCGGAGAGTGGTCACACAATGTGACTATAAGTAGGTGGCATCACGTCATCTTTTATCTTTTGATCTTGATTATCGACTTGCTTTTTATGGGGCTCAGTCTTGGAACGGGTACGAAGCCGTGTACTCGTTTCAGCAGCTCACGTCCTTAATGCCGGTGTTCGAGCGGAACCTTCGCGCGATGTACGGCGACTACGGAATTGGCGACGCTCGACGCGGCTGGGGTGTTGTGGCAGACCTTGCGGGTGCCATGTTGCAGCTTGAGCCGTCCATGGCAACCCTTCGTGACCTCGGCTACGAGGAGGCACTCGCCGTTGGCTATCTCATCCCTTACACGGGCCCATTTGCCCTGTCCGGTTCCCCTGCGGCCCGCAAACTGATTTCCAGTTCTAAGGACCTCGAGCGCGACGCGTTGGTGCTTTTTGCCCGCGCCGACGCTCATGACCAGATCAGCCGCCCGCTTTTGGCTGAACTACGCGAAGAAATTCGCTCCTACGACGCTGCCGACAGTGCATCAGCTAACGCGGGTTTCTCCTTCCGCAAGCTGGCCATTGCCGCGGGCGACGAACCAACTGACTTCCCGGAGTGGGACGGACGACCGTTGTTCCTTCACGAACAAAAGGCGTTCTTGGACTTCCTTGCCAAGAAGGTCGCACTCGAAATCGTGGCTGACAACCTGGTCGAAGAGACCATTGGCTCGCTGATTTGCCGCGCCTCTGACCTTGTCTCAACGTCAATCGTCAGCGGCGAGCAGATCTGGAACATCGATTCGGTGCCCGAGTCCTTCCTCTCGCGTTCGCTAGACCTGATCTTCGGCCAAATCGGCTCAACGGTTCTCAACACCTTGCGTTCGCAAGTTCCTGGAACGGGTCAACTTGAACGCTTGCTGGCTGTCGAAATTGCGGTGATGGCCGA
Source organism: Acidimicrobiia bacterium (assembly GCA_039812705.1). Classification (GTDB taxonomy): domain Bacteria; phylum Actinomycetota; class Acidimicrobiia; order Acidimicrobiales; family JBBSGY01; genus JBDIBA01. The sequence continues at coordinate 27,905 of JBDIBA010000007.1, read as the reverse complement.
GTTCGACGTTGACATCGCACCCGCCTTTGCGGCGACTCGTCAACACATTGTCGAATCGGCCGTCAGCGAGGAGTTCGGTGGACCAGTCATTGACCTCAACGAAGCCCGCAGCAAGTCAAGCCACGTAAACCCCGAGGGCTCCGGGGACGCCGAGTCGTACGACTTTCCAGATCTCGCCGAAGGGCAGTAGTCCTCCTCGGTTAGTCTCGCCACTTGCGGTTCACCAACGAATCGCACCTTTTCACCCGAATTGGAGTGGCATGACCCACGTCAAGCGAACAGGACCCCAAGTAGACCGCGAGGTGTTGAAGACGCGCCTTCGCAGCGATGCCTGCGGCGTGCTTGATTCCAATGACATCGGCCGCGAAGTTGCGCTCTACGGCTGGGTGGCTCGTCGGCGCGAACATGGTGAACACTTGGCCTTTGTTGACCTCCGCGATGCGACAGGTGTCGTTCAATGTGTCGTCGACGGCCACGTCGATGTTCGCAACGAATGGGTTGTCAAGGTCAGCGGAAAGGTTCGCGCGCGTCCCGAAGGAACCGTTAACGCAGAATTGCCAACCGGTGACGTTGAAATAGGTGACTGCAACGTCGAAGTGCTTTCCAAAGCAGAGACGTTGCCGTTCATGCTTGACGAGCGAAACGAGACCGACGAGAACGTCCGTCTTCGGTTCCGCTTTCTTGACCTTCGCCGCGAACGAATGGCCAAAAACCTTCGCATTCGCGCAGCGATGAACAGCGCAATTCGTCGCGCAATGGAAGACAACGGTTTTGCCGAAGTTGAAACGCCAATGCTGATGGCAACCTCACCAGAAGGTTCGCGAGAGTTCTTGGTGCCGTCGCGTCTTCAGCACACGAGTTTTTACGCGTTGCCGCAAAGCCCGCAGCTGTTCAAACAAATGATGATGGTTGGCGGGTTCGATCGTTATTACCAACTTGCGCGCTGTCTTCGCGATGAAGATCTGCGCGCAGATCGCCAGTTTGAGTTCACCCAGCTCGACCTTGAGGCAAGTTTCGTCACCCAAGAAGACGTATTCGACTTTGTCTCGCACGCCGTTGCCTGTGCTTTCGAGGCAGTCACCGGTGAAGCGTTGCCAATGCCGATTGCGCGCATGACATGGATTGAGGCCATGGAGCGCTTTGGTTCAGACAAGCCGGATACTCGTTTTGGCATGGAACTTGTTGAGCTCACAGAAGTGTTTGCAAACACCAACGCAAATGTATTCAAGGCTGACTGCGTTAAGGCCGTCTGCGCACCCGGCGGTGCAGAGCTAACTCGCGCACGAATCGACGCACTCACCGAAATGGCCAAGGGGTGGGGCGCAAAGGGCCTTGCGTGGGTAAAGGTTGGCGCAGACAACGTGCTCGAAGGCGGAGTTTCCAAACTGTTCTCCGATCAGGAACGTCAAGACGTCATTGCCCGCTGTGGCGCAAACGCCGGAGACATCATCTTTTTCGGCGCCGACGATCGCAGCAAAGTGCGCGATGTTCTTGGCCTTTTGCGCTTGGAGCTTGGTCGTCCGCCGATCAACGAAGGTGGCCTCAACTTCCTATGGATCACCGAGTTTCCAATGTTCGAATCGATCAACGAAGACGGCAGGCCCGTGCCGGCGCATCACCCGTTCACGATGCCTCACGTCGACGACCTTGGCCTTATCGAGTCCGACCCGCTCAAGGTGCGTTCGCAGTCATACGACCTCACTTGCAACGGCTGGGAACTTGGCTCGGGAAGCATCCGAATCCACAAGTCCGATGTACAACAGCAGCTGTTCTCCGCGCTTGGCATTAGTCCGGAAGACGCGCAAAAGAAGTTTGGCTTCTTGCTTGACGCGTTTCGCTACGGCGCACCGCCTCACGGTGGTTTTGGACTGGGAACCGATCGTTTGGCAGCGCTGCTCGCAGGAGAAGAAAGCATTCGCGAAGTCATCGCGTTTCCAAAAACTCAATCCGGCGCAGACCCGTTCACAAAGGCGCCCACCGAGATTGACGCAAAGACGCTCCGCGAACTTGGCATTCAAGCCCTTCCCAAGAAGGGCTAAAAGCCGCGGCGCATCAAGCCGCTAAACGATTGAAGCAGGTGTGGTTTTCGTCGAGGAATCGGAACAGCAAGAACCGTCTCCACATCCCGCACACTTAACGGGTCGCAGCGCCATTGCGTCATAGAAGTCGCGTGCAACCGGCGCAATCTTCACAAGGTTCGTGCCGGTTGACCGTGCTTTTGTCAGTTTGGGCAAGACAAGTGCAGCCCACCCAAGAGTGCCAATCAGACAGAGAATTGCCAGCACCAATAGCGCCACGTTGTCGAACATGGCACCCATGCCCGCACACACAGCTGCAGCAAAGAAACCAAGCACTAGCGACACGAAACAGATGCGTTGAGCCCTCACTGCAGTGGAGTGCCAGTACATCGAACCGCGCAAGGACGGCCCTGTTTTGGCGCCGCTGGCGACCACGACCCTTCTCTCGATTGCCAACAGACCGCTTTGCGGACAGACGTTTGGAAAGTTTCCGGCCGCAAAATCATCGGCCAACACTGTGACCGAGAGGGCCTTTTCAGTTGCTGTGAACACGGCTATTGATCCTACGGTGCCGCTAGCCTCTCTTGGGTGTTCAGAAAACTGTGGTGGATGACTGTTGGCGCCGGCCTGGCTCTGTGGGGGCGCAAGCGCAGCATCGACGCTTACAACACATGGGTTCCGGCTCCTTTTCGCCGCAGCGTCAACGCGATGTTTGGCGAGCGGGTAAGAGGGTTTCTGCGCGATGTGAAGCGTGAAGAAACGCGTCGCTCTCTGAACCGACAGTTGAGCGAACTCGATGACGACCCACGGCGTCGCGGTAATTAAGCCTGCTCAATAGCGCAAGCAGCGGCCGCCCGGCCGGTAAACTCGACCATCTATATGGATGCCAACCAGCTTCGCAACGCCTTTACCAAGTTCTTTGAAGACCGCGACCACAGAGCCGTCGCCTCGTCGTCACTAATTCCGCATCACCCGTTGGCGCCGCTCTTTACGAATGCGGGCATGAACCAATTCCTCCCGTACTTCCTGGACGAGGAGAAGGCCCCATTCAAGCGGGCCACCACCATTCAGAAGTGCGTTCGCGTCCGCGGAAAGCACGACGACATTGAAAACGTGGGTGTCACCAGCCGCCACTTGACCTTCTTCGAGATGATGGGCAATTTCAGCTTTGGTGACTACTTCAAAGAGCAAGCCATCAAACAGCATTGGGAACTTTTCACCGACGTCCTCGGTTTGAATGGCGACGACATTTGGATCACGGTGCACCACAGCGACGACGCAGCCGCCGAGATTTGGCGAGACACCGTTGGCGTTCCCGCCGAGCGCATTCAACGAATGGGCGAAGACAACTTTTGGGAAATGGGCGACACGGGCCCATGTGGTCCTTGTTCAGAGCTGTACATCGATCGCGGGCCCCAGTACGGCGAAGCGGGTGGACCCGCCGAAGGCGGAGACGAGCGTTATCGAGAGCTTGGAAACCTCGTCTTTATGGAGTTCGACCGCAAGGCCGGTGGCGTTCTGCAGCCTCTTCCAAATCAAAACATCGACACCGGTTCGGGCTTCGAGCGCTTGCTCAGCTCACTCGAACAAGTTGAATCCATTTGGGATACATCTGCGTTGCGCCCAATCATCACCTTCGCTGAATCGCTGACAGGCAAAACGTATGGCAAGGACGAAGCCGATGACATCAAGTTGCGCATCATGGCCGACCACGGTCGCTGCATCACCTTCCTAGTCAACGATGGCGTGTTTCCGTCTAACGAAGACCGCGGCTACGTACTGCGCCGCATTGCACGGCGCATGTTTCGCACGTCACACATGTTGGGAGCACCAAAGCAGTCGGCCGAAGCAATGGTTGACGGTGTCTGTCAGGTGATGGGCGAGGCCTACCCAGACATTGTCAAGAACAAGTCACTCATTAGCGAGGTCCTCGGGCGCGAAGAGGATCGCTTTCACAAGACGCTTGCTTCGGGTTCGGCGTTGTTGGATCAAGCACTCGAAGAAAGCAAACAAGTCAGCGGACCAACGGCCTTTGCATTGCATGACACCTTTGGTTTCCCGATTGAACTAACTCGCGAAATAGCCCGTGAGCGTGACGGCGACGTTGACATGGAAGGCTTTGAACAAGCCATGGAGCGCCAGCGCACCCAAGCCCGTGAAGCAGCCAAAGCAAACACTCCAAAGGGCGTTTCTCTTGACGAGTACCGCGCACTCATTGACGCAAACGGCCAAACCAATTCGCTTGCCTACACAAATGATGATGCCGAAACAGTCATTGTCGGCGTACTCCAACCGCAAGGTGGCAAAGACTCCAAGCAAGAAGGATTCGTCGAGATCTTCTTGCGCGACACGCCGTTTTATGCCGAGCGTGGCGGTCAAGTGGGCGACACCGGACACATCACCACCGACACAGGAACCGCAAGAGTCGAAGACACAACCTGGGCAGTGCCCGGCCTCGTCCGACACTTGGCGCGCATCGTCGACGGGCGCATTGAAACAGGTCAGGACGCTCACGCGGTTGTCGATGCGGCACGCCGCAACGAGATTCGCCGCAATCACACAGGCACGCACATTTTGCACTGGGCGTTTCGCGAAGTCTTGGGTCATCACGTAAAGCAATCCGGTTCGCTTGTTGCACCTGACCGTCTCCGTTTCGACTTCAGTCACTATCAAGCCGTAACGGCCGAAGAACTTGCAGCCGTAGAACGCCTTGCAAACCAGGAGCTGCTTACAAACGGTTCAGTAGAAGCAACAATCTGCACATACGAAGAAGCAATGGACAAAGGCGCAATTGCTTTCTTCGGCGAAAAGTACGACGCCCTTGTTCGTATGGTTCAAGCAGGGGAGCACTCGCTCGAGCTGTGCGGCGGCACCCACGTTCACGCACTGGGCGACATTGGCCCAATCAAAATCATCAGCGAAGCCTCGATTGGTTCAAACCTGCGCCGCATTGAGGCCCTCACGGGTGAAGCCTCACTTGACCACATGGTGCAAACCGAAAGCACACTTGCTCGCGCAGCGGCTGCCCTCAAGGCAAAGCCAACCGAGTTGGAAACCGCAATTGAAAAGACACTTGCCAAGTCCAAAGCACTCGAAGACCAGTTGAAGTCGCTGCGCGCACAGTCTCGTAAGGCGGTAGGAGCCGAACTGCTAGCCGGCGGAACCGACGGTGTCGTTGTTTCCAGAGTGGACGACACGCCTGCCGATGAGCTTCGCGAACTGGCCCTCGATGTTCGTGATCTCGGCGCAAAAGCCGTTGTTCTCATTGGTTCGCCAGACGGCGCCGGGGTCGCACTTGTGGCCGCAACTCAGAAGGCGTCAAACATCAACGCCGGCGAACTTGTTGGACCGGCTGCCAAGACCGTTGGAGGGGGCGGCGGCAAGGGCGCCGACTTTGCAATGGCCGGTGGGCGTAACGCTGCCAAGATCGACGAGGCGCTTGACCAAGTTCGCTCGCTGATCGCCGGCTCTTAGCCGCTTTTAAGACCCGATGTCTCAACGAGTCGATTCCGAGCATTCTTTCAATCGCGAAATTGGCAGGACTCTCGGCATCGACTTTGGCTCCAAGCGCATTGGCATTGCCGTAAGCGACTCCCGGGGCTCGGTTGCGTCGCCTCTCGTCGTCCTTCAGCGAAGCGGCAACACGGATGCTGACCATGGCGCAATTGCACGTTTGGTCCAAGACGAAGAGGCCGTGCGAATTGTTGTCGGCATGCCAACCGCGCTGAGCGGACAGGCAGGAATCGCGGCAACAAACATCAGGCACGAGACCGACCAATTGCGGGCCGTCCTTGCAGACTTAGAGATCGTCACGTGGGATGAGCGCATGACGACGGCCATGGCAAGCCGTGCAATGACACAGGCCGGGGTCAAAGCGAAAGATCAGCGCCAGCAGATCGACAAGTACGCGGCGGCGCTGATACTTCAGGGATGGTTAGACCAAAAGCGCCTCGAAGCCGGGCCTGTTGGGTAGGGTTCGGCCGTGTCCCAAGGTCCAAATGATCCACGCGGTGATCGTCGTCGCAACGTAAATCCCCAAGATGCCGGCGGACGACGTTTTGCAGCTCCCGGCCAGGCTCAAGGTCTCAGAGGGGAGCGCAGAGAGGGACCGCGCGGCCGTCGCGATGACGACCGTCGTAAGCGTCCGCCGCAGTACTCAGACGAGACCGTCGTAATCGATAAGAGCTTTGAAGACTACGAGGACATCTTCAAGCCCGAAGACCCGGTGACTGTTGGTGACCGGGTGCGCTCCAAGCGCAGACTGCTTCTTGCGATTGCGTTGCTCTTGATTGCGGTCATTGCGGCCTACATGGCGTTTCGCATGGTCGTGCCGAGCGGCGCACAGGGCAAGGAAGTTGTGGTTCGCATCAAAGAAGGTGCCGGCATCAGTTCGGTTTCAGATCTGCTTGCTCAGCGTGACGTTGTTCCCAGTGCGCTCGGAATGCGCGTTGCAGATCAACTCGATTTCAAAGACCTTGACATTGAAGCGGGCGAGTATTCCTTCCGTGCAAACTCATCGGCAAGCGAAGCCATCAGTGTCTTGCGCGCTGGTCCAAAGTCAACCGTGAGCAAGTTGACGATTCCCGAAGGCATGCGTCTCAACCAGATTGCCGACAAGGTCGGCGAAATCCAAGGCTTTTCTTCAGACAAGTTCAAAGAGGTGGCAACAAGCGGCAAGATCCGCAGCCGCTATCAGCCTCAAGGAAGCACGAACCTGGAAGGTTTCTTGTTCCCCGACACGTACCTGCTGTCAACCCGAGAGAATGAAGAGTCCCTGTTAAGCCAAATGGTTGCTCAGGCAGACAACCAGGCCGCGCTCTCAGGGATCGATAACTCGCTCACCAAACTTTCCAAAACGCCTTACGAAACAATGGTTCTTGCATCGATGATCGAGGCCGAAGCAAAGACCGACAACGACCGCGGACAAATCAGTCGAGTAATTCAGAACCGCTTGTTCAAGGCAATGCCCCTGCAGATCGATGCAACCGTCCTCTACGGCATGGGCAACAACAAGCAAGCCCTGTCAACGAAGGACCTTCAGGTCGATACGCCGTACAACACGTACACCCGCAAGGGTTTGCCACCAACGCCAATCTGCAACCCGGGTCGCGAGTCAATTGAGGCTGCGCTGAATCCCGTGCAGGGTTCATGGATCTATTACGTAGTCAAGGACGAAGAGGGCAACCACGCCTTTGCCGACACTCTTGAAGAGCACAACCGAAACGCACAAGCCGCAAAGGCAAAGGGCCTTTACTAAGACGTGTTTCGCCAGACGCCTTCAACCGCGCAGACGCGCCTGGCTTGCTTGATTGGCTACCCGGCTCGCTATTCACTGTCGCCCCAATTGCACGAAGCTGCATATGAGTCTTTGGGCGTCGACGCGCGCTATCTAGTGTTTCCTGTCACGCGCGGTGCGCTGCAGGATGCCGTCAACGCCATTAGGACTTTCAACTTGCTGGGTGTTTCGGTGACGGTCCCGCACAAGCAAGACGTTGTTCAAATGCTCGACGCGTTGTCACCCGAAGCCCAACACCTTGAAGCAGTCAACACAATCGTCAATCGCGACGGTGTACTCACCGGTTACAACACCGACGGCGCCGGGTTCCTGGCAGGTCTGCGCGCCGACGGTTTCGATCCCAAGGGGTCACAAGTGGCAGTCATCGGCGCCGGAGGTTCTGCAAGGGCTGTCACAACCAGTCTCGTCACTGCAGGAGTCAAGAACATCGCCATAGTTGGGCGCACTAGGTCCAAAGTCGATTCCCTTGTTGCACTCGGTGGGCCAAATTGTCGGCCCGGTGGCAATGAAGACATCGCCCGTGCAGACCTGGTGGTCAATTGCACGCCGGTTGGCATGGACGATCAGCCCGGCAACCCTGTTGAACCATCACTGCTTCGCGAACGCCAATTCGTAGCAGACCTCATCTACGCGCCGACTCAAACCGAATTGCTGCAAGCTGCACAAAGTGCAGGAGCGCACTTTGCAAACGGCGTCTCAATGCTTGTGCATCAGGCAGCTGAACAAGTTCGACTCTTCACGGGGCGCCAGCCAGACGTCGAAGTCATGCGCGCAGCGCTTTCTCGCTCCCCGCAATTCGGTGAGGAGCAATGACTTCACAACTTTGGGCGGCAATAGCCCTGGGCCTCATTGGACTGCTGGCAACACCACTCATCCACATCGCCATCAGAAGCCTTCCCTCGCACTTTCCCGTCCGACGTTTTGGCTTGAATTGCGCGACTTGCGGCACTCGTCCAGAAGGAACAAGTCGCATTGGCGCACTCGCACATGTCACCGGCAAGTCTCGTTGCTCAACATGTGGCAAACGCCTTTGGCCCGACTTTGGTTGGCTAGAGGTCGCAACCGTTTTGTTCATGGCCGTTGCGGGTTGGCAGCTTGACTGGTCGCTTGCATTACCGGCCTATGCAGTGTTCTTCCTCTGCGCCATTGCCATTGCAGTCATCGACCTGCGTCAATACATAATTCCCACCAAGGCGGTCTACCTGGCAGTAGTCGCTGGCCTCCTGAACTTTGCGTTGTTCTGCGCGGTCAACGGTGACTGGTCACGTTTTACAACCGCCGTGCTCACAATGATCGGGCTGCGGCTTTTCTATTTCATTTTCTGGTTTCTATTTCCAGCGGGCATGGGTTACGGCGATGTCCGTCTTGCGACGGCCGTTGGTCTCTTCACCGGATGGATTGGTGTCGGCAATGCCATCATTGCCCTCTTCGTAGGTTTGCTCGTCAGTTCCATGGTTGGACTTTTCATGGTGATTGTCCGCATGAAAACCATGAAGAGTGCCTTGCCGCATGGGCCTTTCATGCTCCTCGGCGCCACCGTTTCAATCCTTTTTGCCCAGCTGTGGGCAAACGTCCTGGCGTGAGCGCCCCAAGTAGCCTGGCGCCGTGTTGCGATTTCTGACAGCTGGTGAATCCCACGGCAAGGGCCTTGTCGTCATTATCGAAGGTCTGCCCGCCGGATTGCAGATCACCAAGGAGGCCATCCAGGACGAACTTGGACGCCGCCGCCTTGGTTATGGACGTGGGCCGCGCATGCGTTTCGAAAGAGACGAAGTCACTCTGCTTTCCGGCATTCGTCATGGCGAAACCCTTGGCTCGCCCATTTCGATCCTCATTGACAACACCGAGTGGCCCAAGTGGGAAGTCGAGATGTCACCGGCACCCGGTCAGTCCGAGAAGGTGTTGACCCAACCGCGTCCCGGCCACGCAGACTTGGCAGGCATGCAGAAGTACAACCGTGCAGATGCTCGCGACATTCTTGAACGTGCGTCGGCACGCGAGACCGCTGCGCGCGTTGCCGCGGGTGCATGCGCCAAAGCGTTTCTGGACAACTTCAACGTTCATGTCTTTTCACATGTCACGGCCTTGGGCACAGCACACGTTCCGGAAAACATTGCCAAACCGACTTTTGACCAACTCGATGCCATCGACGCCAACGAGGTTCGCTGTGCACACGCTGAATCAACCGATGCATTGGTTGCAGAAGTAAAGGCTGCAGCCAAAGTGGGGGACTCTCTTGGTGGTATCGCCGAAGTCATTGCTTCAGGCGTACCTGTCGGCCTCGGCAGCCATGTTCAATGGGATCGCAAGCTGGACGGCCTGCTGGGCCAGGCACTGATGAGCATTCAAGCAATCAAAGCTGTTGAACTTGGCGAGGGCATTAGCGTCGCCGGACAACGCGGCTCAAGTGGACACGACGCAATCTCTTGGAACGAGGGTTCCAAGTCCTACTCCCGCTCCACACATTTGGCAGGCGGCATCGAGGGCGGAATCAGTACCGGTGCACTGCTGACAGCAAAACTCTGGATGAAGCCCCTTGCAACGCTCAGTCGCCCGACCCTCAAAACGGTCGACGTTGTCACCAAAGAAGAAACCGTTTCGTTCCGCGAACGAACAGATGTCACGGCCGTTCCGGCAATGGGCGTCGTCGCCGAATCGATGACAGCCCTTGTGTTGGCAAACGAAGTCCTTCGCAAGTTCGGCGGAGACTCGATGCCTGAAATCCTTCGCAACTTTTCCGCTTTCAACGAGTCGCTGCATTCGGGCATTGGCGGTGTTTCAAATGATGCCTGAGCCGACAACGAGTCCGTCCAAGCAAATCGCACTCGTTGGAATGATGGGTTCGGGCAAGTCAACAGTGGGGGCTTTGTTAGCCGAACGCTTAGGCCGGCGTTTTTACGACAGCGATGCAGACATCGAAGCGCAAACGTCCATGACTGTCGCCGAGATTTTTGCAAAGCAGGGCGAGCAAGCCTTTCGCGACCTTGAAGAAGCAGTCGTGGCAAGTGCGCTGTTGGCCCAAGGCCCCGGCGTCATCGCAGTTGCCGGTGGCGCCGTCATGCGCGAGGCCACGCGCTGGTTGTTGAGCGAGAACTCGACGGTAATTTGGCTGCGCGCACCCGTAGACGTATTGACCAGCCGAGTGGTCGAACAACACCTCGAACGTCCAATGCTTGGCTCGCATCCAGGCGAAGCGTTACAGCGTTTATCGCTGACACGAGACCCCGTGTACGAAGCACTTGCCGACTACACCGTGTCAACTGACGGTCGCGAACCAGCCGCCATCGTCGATGAGATCATTGAGGCACTGCGATGATTGAACTTGTCTTCTCAACTACTTCAGGCAACTACCCGGTCGCCGTCGGCAATGGCATTGCACAAACCATTGGTCGCTACATTCCTCCGAAGGCTTCCAAAGTTGCATTCGTTGTCCAAGAGTCAGTTGCCAACACGGACTACTTCAAAGCAATCCACGTCGATTGCGAGTCCAAGGTCTTCGTCATCCCCGAAGGCGAAGAGGCAAAGACGTTTGCAACAATCGAAACACTTTGCGGTGGGTTTGCCGAGTTCGCAATGACACGTTCGGATTTATGCATAAGCGTTGGCGGAGGCGTGGTCAGCGACGTCGGCGGCTTTGCTGCGTCCATCTATCACCGCGGAATGCAAGTGATCCATGTTCCAACGACACTTCTGGCACAGCTCGACGCGTCCCTCGGTGGCAAGACGGGAATCAATCTGTCTTTGGGTAAGAACCTCGTAGGTACTTTTTGGCAACCAAGCGCAGTGATTTGCGACCTAGATGCGTTTGCAACGCTTCCAAAGCGCGAACTGCAAAGCGGACTAGGAGAAATGGCGAAGTATCACTTCATTGCCAAATCCGTTGGCTATGCACCACCAAGTGCGTCTCCACAACCCGGTGTTGAAGAGATTGCTCAATGCGTTGCCATCAAGGCTGCTTTCGTGAGCCTCGACGAACGTGAAGGTGGTCAACGTGCACTGCTCAACTACGGCCACACCCTTGCCCATGCGCTTGAAATTGTTGGTCAGTTCGGCCTGCGTCACGGCGAAGCCGTGGCCGTTGGTCTTGTCTTTGCCGCCGAACTCGCTCGCAAGCTCGGACGCATCGACGACCAGCGAGTCGACGACCATCGTCAAGTCCTTGCAGAGTACGGGCTTGGGTCTGCCATGCCTAAGAACGCCGACGCTGGGCAATTAATTGAAGTGATGATGCGTGACAAGAAGGCTCTCAGTCACGATGGTCTTACTTTTGTTCTCGATGGCCCGCGCGGCCCCGAGGTCGTGAGTGGAATTGAGCCCGATGTGGTTAGCGATCTCATCAACGAGTTGAGTGAAAAGGAACCAAGCAATTGAGTACCGGTGAGGCTTCAACGGAGTCCGCGCGTCGCAGGCCAGTTGTCCTGCTTGCCTTTGGACCCAATTTCAATCTGCTTGGCAAACGCCAGCCCGAGCTATATGGAGCCCAAACCCTCGAAGAGCGCGTCGAAGATTGTCGAAAGGCAGCCAACGAGGTCGGTCTCGATCTACGCCACGTTCAGTCAAATAGCGTCTCAACGCTTGTCGATGCCATCCACGCCGCGCGCGAGCCCTTGCCGGTTGGAGCTTCCGCAATCATTATCAACCCGGGGGCCTTCACCCATTACGCGTGGGCGCTTACAGACGCACTTGCCACTTTCGAAGGCCCAATTATTGAAGTGCACCAGACCAACACAGCTGGCAGAGAATCTTGGCGTCACACGTCAGTTGTGGCACCCGTGGCAACAGCGACATTGGCCGGCCTTGGCGATTTCAGCTATGCAACCGCCGTCGTTGCCGCGGCCGCGCTGCTGTCTAAGAGACCGAACAATGCCTGAGTTACGCGTCTTTGTGTTAGCTCCGCAACCAGGCCAGACTGGACGCGTCTCTATTAACCGCCGCGACCAAGAAGCGAGGTTCTGAAATGTCCAAATGGGCCTATGACCCCGCTGCTTACCCCTCGGAAAAGGGCAGTCACCTGAGGCAGTTTTTCCGCGGAACGACCAGAGCTGTCAACGAAATCATGGATTTCGGCTATTACGTTGCGGCTCCCGGCGTCGTCGACCTCATCAACGCGTTCGGAATTGTCGCAAAGTTCGGGTTCCTGGCGGTCAACTCGGTCTTAAAGGCCAGCATCGCTACCATCCGCGCAGGGCAGCTTCTCGCCCACGGCGAAGGGCCTCGGAAATACGAGGACGTAACAGACAAGGTCAACGTCTCTGACGGCGGCAAGACAAGTCAAAGCGCACAGAGGCAAACGACCAGGCTTCAAGAAGGCGAGCAGATCGGCGACAAATATCGGGGGATGTTGATGAGTCCCGATGCGGCCGTTGCTCCGTTGGGACTGATCGGAAGCAAGCTTTCAAGGTGGATGGCCGAGGAGGCAAAAAACCCTCAAGACCGACGAAGCAGGCTTGCTCGCAACGACGTTCTCACAGCCGCGTTCGATACCGACGCAAGAGACCTACTTTTCATGGGCGCCTCCTTGCACGAACTAAACGACAAGACCGCCGTAGCAATCATGGGTCTGCTGGCTAACCATCGACGCTCCAATCCCGACAAACTTGTTCGGACGGTCGTGTCCACGGAAGGCAGGTATGACAAGAGGCTCGTCTTCGGAAACCCTGCTGACGCAATAGCCGTAGCCACAATCCGAGAACTAATCCGAACCGACCCAGGCGCGGGGACAAAATTCAATGTCCGCGATATGACCTATGACCGCGCAACCGCCGCCGACTCACCGCTTTCCGAGGACTCACGTCAACTCTTGGAAGAGGCGCAGAAAAGCGTGGCAGCTGTTTTAGGCAAGAGGGGCGCCACGATGACCGACCTCCTTAACCAAGCTGCTCAAAAGGCACCGGACTTCGAGCCGGCTGCGCAAGGACCGACATTCGCGCGGCGTTTCCAGTAACGCATTCCGCCTAATCACGGCTTCCATAACCCCTCAGCCCGTAAGCTGCCGTCATGGCAGGAAAACCCTCGTATGCACCTCTTCGCCCAATGGACGTCGCCTCGAGAATCGAGAAGTTTCGCGAGCACTTCCAAGAATGGGCGGTAGACGCCGCATTGGTCACCAACTTGACCAACATCTCTTATCTGACGGGCTTTACCGGGTCTGCGGCAATGCTGGCCATCACAAGAGACAAGGTCACCTTCACTACCGACGGTCGCTACGGAATCCAGAGTGAAGCCGAACTAAGTGAAAGTGGAGCCCTTAGCCGCCACAAGATCGAGATCACGGTCGGAGGTCTAGTCGCCCAGAAAGGCGCCCTCGTCGGTCAATTAGCAGACCAAGCCAAGATCGGTTTGGAAGCAGACACCGTTACATGGTCTCAACTTGATGCCTTTCGCGCTCGCTGGTTCGATGGCCAAGACCTTGTCGCGCTGAGTGGGGCAGTAGAAGGGCTTCGCCGCCACAAAGACGCAGGCGAAATCGACCGCATTGCTCGCGCGTGTGCAATCGCAGACGATGCGTTGAGCGCAATCGCGCCATCTCTCAAAGATGGGCCTACGGAAAAAGAATTCGCCATGGCGCTCGACGCCGAAATGCGCCGACTTGGTGCTGACGATGTCAGCTTCGACACGATCGTGGCCGCCGGCACAAATGGTGCAAAGGCTCACCACCAACCGTCAGACCACCAAATTGCCCCAGGCGAACTGGTCGTCATTGACTTTGGTGCTCTCGTCGACGGTTACCACTCAGACATGACCCGCACGCTTTGCGTTGGCCAACCGTCAACAGACACGCGCCAAAAGATGTTCGACGTTGTCTTTGACAGCCAGGCCCGTGGCGTTGAAGCCGTCAAGTCCGGCGTCACTTGTGGCGCTGTTGACGAAGTTTGTCGTGAAGCAATCAAGGCTCATGGCTGGGCAGATGCATTCAGCCACTCAACCGGTCACGGAGTCGGATTGGACATTCACGAGGCCCCGGCGGTCGCCAACGGTGTTGCTGATACCCTCACGCCGGGCCAAGTAGTCACTGTTGAACCGGGCGTTTACCTGGCCGAACATGGTGGTGTTCGAATCGAAGACACCGTCGTGGTTACCGAAAACGGTTGCCAGGTGCTTACAAACGCACCCAAAGAACTTGTTATTGCCTAAGAGGAGTCCCCATGCCATCTGTGTCCACCAATGATCTGAAGAACGGAATGGGCCTCGCGCTTCCCGAAGGCCTGTTTACCGTGGTCGAGTTTCAACACGTAAAGCCGGGCAAAGGCCCCGCTTTCGTTCGCACAAAGCTCAAAAACCTCCGCACCGGCCGCGTTCTAGAAAAGACCTACCGCGCTGACGAAAAGCTTGAACACGCAACCATCGACAAGCGCGAAATGCAGTACCTATATCGCGATGCAAGCAGCTACGTCTTCATGGACATGTCCAGCTACGACCAAGAAAACATCGACGCCGCGTCTTTGGGTGACTCCATCAACTACTTGAAGGAAAACGACACGGCGACAGTCGCGTTCTACAACTCCGAAATCATCGGCATCGACCTTCCGGCTTCGGTCGAACTCGAAGTCACCGAAACCGAGCCAGGCATCCAAGGCGACCGTGTTTCCGGCGCGCTCAAACCGGCAACTGTCGAAACCGGCCTGGTTGTGCAAGTGCCGCTGTTCGTCACCATTGGAGATCGCATCAAAGTGGACACCCGCTCGGGCGACTACCTCACTCGCGTTTGACGCCGGGCCGCAGTCTGCATGTCTGAACCAATCACAACAGAGTCACGTCGCATCGAGCGCGAGCGCGCCATGTCACTTCTCTACGAAGTCGAAATGAAAGAGCTTCCGGCCGACGAGGTCATTGACTCACTACCCGTCAAGCCAACCGATTTCGTCCGAAGCACAGTTGTTGGAACGGACAACGCCAAGGAACGCCTCGATGGCGACATTGCTAGCCACGCAATTGGTTGGGACCTTGATCGAATGGCCGCAGTTGACCGCAGCATCTTGCGAATGGCTGCCTTCGAGCTTCACGAACGACCCGAACTGTCAACGGCGCTGATCATCTCCGAAGCGGTGGAACTCGCCAAGCGGTTTAGCAGTGAAGAGTCATCCAAGTTCGTAAACGGCATCCTGTCAGCCATTGCCAAAGATGTTCGTGGCGATGAACCGGTGCTACGCTGACCCCCTGGCAACGTGGAGGTTCCTAAGCCCCTCCCATTAGTCAGCAAGGGTGGCTTTCTTGACAGAGAGCGAACGCAGCCTCAACCACTTAGACGGCTCGCCACTCAGTTATTCCTTCAAAGATGATTCCTTCAAAGATGATTCCTTCAATCGCTCCTCAGGCTTCTTGTCCGTCGAAGGAAGAAGTCGCGCCAACCTTCAAGCGATTCTCAACGTCGCATCCAGCCACGCGCAACGCCTGAGCAACGAGGACACCAAGTCCACGGCGCTTGCCGGCAAGACCGTCACGTCACTGTTTTTCGAAGATTCAACGCGTACCCGTTTGAGTTTCGAAAACGCGGCTCGCAAGCTGTCAAGCGACGTCATGACATTCACCGCTGGCACCTCGTCGGTGAAAAAGGGCGAGTCAATCAAAGACACCGTTCAGACCATTGACGCTATGGGTGTCGACGCCTTTGTCGTCCGGCACTCTTCGCCCGGAATGCCGCACACCATTTCGCACTGGACAGACGCTTCGGTCATCAATGCCGGTGATGGCGCCCACGAGCACCCCACTCAAGCCCTTATCGATTCGTTTGCGCTTCTTGAACGTTTGGGTCGCAACGATCTTGTGGGCCAGAACATTGCGATCGTTGGCGATGTTCTTCACAGTCGAGTCGCGCGCTCCAATGTCTGGGCATTCACAGCATTGGGCGCATCGGTCACACTCGTTGGACCCAAGACCCTTCTTCCGTCAAACATCGACGATTGGCCGGTCACCGTTAGTAACGACTTCGACACGGTGCTCAAGAAGAGCGGCGTGGTTTACATGTTGCGCATCCAAAAAGAACGCGCGGCAACCGGGTTGATGAGTTCGGTCGGTGAGTATGTCTCGCGCTTTGGATTGACCGACGCGCGCTATCGATCGCTCGAACCAAACACCCTCATCATGCACCCTGGTCCAATGAACCGCGGAATAGAAATCTCACCACTTGCAGCGGACTCCGACCAATCACTCGTCACGCGTCAGGTCGCCGCGGGTATTCCCGTTCGCATGGCGGTGCTCGAGATGTGCATCAACAACACAATCAACAACTCCACTATCAACGGGAACCAAACTTGATGTCAGACAACAAAACCATTGCTATTTGTGGCGGCGAAGTCGTCATCGACAATCAGCTCCAGGCCGCTGATGTGGTTATCCGCGACGGTGTTGTTGCCGAAGTCGGGCAAAACGTCAACTGCGATGGGGCAACGGTCATCGATGCAACGGGCGCCTGGGTAATGCCTGGTTTCGTTGACATTCACACCCACCTTCGCGAGCCCGGCAGGACCGAGGCCGAGACAGTCGAGACCGGTTCCCGCGCAGCTGCACTTGGTGGCTACACAGCCGTTGTTGCAATGCCCAACACCGAACCGGCGATTGACAACCTTGGGATTATTGAACAGATTCGCAGCGCCGCAAAGGCTGCGTTGTGTGAGGTTGCCGTATCGGCATGCATCACTCGTGGGCGGGGCGGCAAGGAACTGGTGAACTTTGCCTCATTAAGTGCTGCGGGCGTACACATCTACACCGACGATGGCAACGGCGTGCAAGACACGGCATTGATGTTGCACGCACTGCAGTACGCATCAGATCTGGATGTCGTTCTTGCTCAACACTGTGAAGACGAATCCCTTTCGGCCGGTGGCTTCATGCACGAAGGTGCCGTGTCGTCGCGGCTGGGCATTGGCGGCATCCCACCAGAAGCCGAGGAGTTGATGGTCATGCGCGACATTGCACTTTCGCGCAAGGCGCAAGTCGCCATGCACTTCTTGCATTTGTCAACCAAGCGATCCGTCGAGTTGGTTCGCGACGCAAAAGCAGCTGGCATGAATGTGACAGCCGAAGCCACACCGCACCATTTCACTCTTACCGACGAAGCTCTCAACAGTTTCGATCCGAACTTTCGCGTCAATCCTCCGCTGCGCTCAGCGCCTGACCGTGCCGCGGTGATTGAGGGCTTGAAGGACGGAACAATCGACGCAATCGCAACAGATCACGCACCGCACGCACCCGAACTCAAGGAGCTTCCCCTTACAGAAGCACCTTGCGGAATGCTTGGCTTGGAGACTGCGGCATCGCTTGCAAACTCCGAGCTGCAACTTGGCGCAGTTGAACTGAGCCGACTGCTTTCCATAAACCCCGCGCGCATTGCACGCCTACACGAGACGCACGGACAGATCGCCGTTGGTCGACCCGCAAACATCACGGTGTTTGACCCCAACGCCGAGTGGACCGTTGACCCAATGCAACTGGCCAGCAAAGCCCGCAACACGCCTTTTGCGGGCCGCGACATGACGGGGCGCACACGTCACACCATCTTCAACGGCGAGGTTGTCGTCGCCGACTCCAAAGCTCAACGATGACCAACTCACGCGCACTATTGAAAGCCGATTCCAAATGAACAGTCGTCCGTCAGCCCATCTAGTGCTCGCCAACGGCGAGATATTCGCAGGCGAAGCAATCGGTGCGTGTGCGCCAGTAAGCACCGGTGAAGTCGTCTTCAACACGGTGATGACCGGCTACCAGGAGGTTCTCACAGACCCTTCCTACGCAGGTCAGATCATTACGTTTACATACCCGCACATCGGCAACTACGGAATTGCCGAAGAAGACTTCGAGTCCTCGCGGCCGTATTGCAATGGCGTGATTGTGCGCGACCTTGCAAGGCGGCCAAGCAACTGGCGTTCCAACAAAGACTTGGACACCTTTCTTCGCGACAACAACGTCAGCGGTATCTGTGGCATCGACACTCGGCGCCTGACGCGGATAATCCGCAATACCGGTGCAATGCCCGCGGCTTTTGGCACGGCTTCCGTCGAAGACTTGCAAGCTGCCGCAGCGAAGGCAATCGGCACCGACGGATGCGACTTGGCCCGTGAAGTCACTACAAAAGAGTCCTACACAGTGGGCGACGGTCCGTTCCGCGTCGTTGCGTACGACTATGGAATCAAGCGAACGATTCTGCGCAACCTGTCGCAGATTGCAACTGTCGAAGTAGTTCCGGCAGACACTCCAGCCCAAGACGTTCTTGCCAAGAACCCCGACGGCGTCTTCTTGTCAAACGGGCCGGGGGACCCAAGTGCCGTGACGGGCGCGCCAGAAACCATTCGTGAATTCATTGGCAAGGTGCCGGTATTCGGCATCTGCCTAGGCCACCAGTTGCTTGCCGAGGCAATTGGTGGCAAGACCTTCAAGTTGCCCTTTGGTCATCACGGTGGAAATCATCCAGTGCGAAACATTGCCCGCCAATCGGTTGAAATCACCAGCCAAAACCATAACTACGCCGTCTCACCTGACGATCTGCCCGACGCGACTGTTACGCACATCTCGCTTAACGACAAGACAGTTCAGGGTTTGCGTTTGAACAACGCACCGGCGTTCAGCGTGCAGTACCACCCCGAGGCCGGACCCGGCCCACACGACGCTCGCTACTTGTTCAAAGAGTTCGAACAAATGATGCAACAACACCGCGCACAGCACACAAGTGCGCAATCTCTTACGGAAAGCAACAACTAATGCCGCGCCGCAACGACATTTCCTCCATCCTCGTAATCGGCTCGGGTCCGATTGTCATTGGACAAGCATGTGAGTTCGACTATTCGGGCACCCAAGCGTGTCGCATTCTGCGCAACGAGGGTTATCGGGTAATTCTCGCGAACTCGAACCCAGCAACAATCATGACCGACCCCGATTTTGCGGACCGGACATACATCGAGCCACTCACGGCCGAGACGCTTGAAGCAATCATTGAGAAAGAATCCCCAGACGCCATCCTTCCGACCCTGGGCGGACAAACGGCTCTCAATCTGGCCATGGAGCTAGAGGAGAGGGGCACGCTGGCCAAGCACGGCATCGAGCTAATCGGTGCGCGGGCTGAAGCAATTCGCACAGCCGAAATCCGTGATGAATTCAAAAAGGCCATGCAGGACATTGGCTTGTCTGTGCCGCAATCAGGTTTCGCATACGGCGTAGACGAGGCGATGGAGCTTGCCGAAGGCATTGGCTACCCAATCATGATCCGCCCGTCGTTCATTCTTGGCGGAGCTGGAACCGGTATTGCAGCAGATCGCGAAGAACTGCGCCAACTGGCCGCCGAAGGCATTGCTGCAAGTCCGCGCGGCGAAATCCTTGTCGAACAGTCCATTGCGGGCTGGAAAGAGTATGAGCTGGAAGTTATGCGTGATCACGCCGACAACTGTGTGATCATCTGTTCAATCGAGAACTTTGACCCGATGGGTGTCCACACAGGCGACTCCATCACCGTTGCCCCCGCTCAAACGCTCTCCGACATTGAATACCAAGAGATGCGCAACGCCGCCTTTGCCTGTTTGCGTCGAATCGGCGTTGACACCGGTGGCTCCAACGTGCAGTTCGCTGTCAACCCGGAGAACGGCGAGATGGTTGTCATCGAAATGAACCCCCGCGTCAGCCGGTCAAGCGCCTTGGCTTCCAAGGCAACTGGTTTTCCGATCGCCAAGATTGCAGCCCGCCTCGCCGTTGGATACACGCTCGACGAGATTGTCAACGACATTACGGGCGAGACCCCTGCAAGCTTCGAGCCATCCATTGACTACGTCGTGACAAAGATCCCTCGCTGGGCTTTTGAAAAGTTCCCGGAATCCCGCGACACGCTTTCTTCGCGCATGCAGTCTGTTGGTGAGGTCATGGCCATCGGTCGCACGTTTCCCGAGTCGCTACAAAAGGGTTTGCGCTCACTCGAACAAGGTCGCTTTGGCCTCAACTGCGACCCGAGCGAAGCCGCCTACGACAAGTTAAGCGATGACGAACTTGTGCGTGCGGCTGCTACAGCAACACCGGCGCGTGTGTTTCAACTTGAAGCAGCGTTGCGCCGCGGCATTGACGTCGACCGCTTGGCCGAGGCATCCCGCGTAGACCCTTGGTTCTTAGACCAGATGCTTGCAATCACAGAAGCCCGCGCCGAACTCGCCAAGACAACCGCAACGGAAATGTCGCCGTCGCAGTGGAAGCGCACAAAGCAACTCGGCTTTAGCGATGCGCAACTGAGTTACGTCTGGGGCGCCGCTGTCAGCGAGGTGCGCACGGCCCGACAAAGGGCAGGCATTGTGCCGACATATAAGACTGTCGACACCTGTGGTGCAGAGTTCGCAGCGAACACGCCCTACCACTATTCAACATGGGAAGACGAAGACGAAGTCCTTCGCACCGAGGCCAAAAAGGTCATCATTTTGGGATCGGGTCCAAACCGCATTGGTCAAGGTGTGGAGTTTGACTACTGCTGCGTGCACGCAAGTTTCGCGTTGCGCGATGCCGGTTTCGAAACCGTCATGATCAACTGCAACCCCGAGACCGTCTCAACCGACTACGACACATCGTCGCGTCTGTACTTTGAGCCCCTTACCGAAGAAGATGTTTTGAATGTCATTGAGGCAGAGCAACGTTTTGGCAACTTGGTTGGAGTCATTGTTTCGCTAGGCGGGCAAACTCCGCTGAAGTTGGCAAACGCCTTGCCGAACGAACTGATCCTCGGCACAAGTGCAGATGCAATCGACAAGGCCGAAGACCGCAAGCACTGGTCGGCAATCTGTTCAGACCTAGGCATCAAACAGCCAGCGGGCGCAACAGTTACCAACATTGACGAGGCTCGTGAAGTTGTTGCAAACATTGGTTATCCGGCGCTCGTCCGGCCCAGCTATGTGCTTGGCGGGCGTGCAATGCGCATCGTCTACCAAGAGGCCGACCTTGTCGAGGCAATGAGCCATCTGTCCGAAGCCCTGGCAAAAGAAGGCGGCATCACAGAATCGCGTCCGGTACTCATTGACTCTTTTCTTGAGGACGCAATCGAAGTCGACGTCGATGCACTGCGCGACGCGACTGGCGAATTCGTTATCGGGGGAGTCATGGAACACGTTCAAGAAGCCGGTGTGCATTCCGGCGACAGTGCGTGCGCAACACCACCTCCCACACTTGTTGCACCGGTACAAGAACAACTGACGGCCCACACGCGCGCGATTGCTGATGCCCTCGACGTACGCGGCCTAATCAACGTTCAATTCGGCATTCGCGGCGAGCAAGTGTTCGTCATCGAAGCCAACCCAAGGGCCAGCCGCACCGTGCCGTTTATCTGCAAGGCAACCGGGGTCACTCTTGCCAAGGCCGCGGCTCGCATTCAAGCCGGCGCAACCATTGCCGAGCTTCGCACGGAGGGCGTCCTGCAAGAACCAAACATTGGCGGTCACATCAGCATCAAAGAAGCGGTTTTGCCGTTCGATCGCTTCCCCAATGCAGACACCTTGCTCGGCCCCGAGATGCGCTCAACCGGCGAGGTCATGGGCATCGACACCTCTTTTGGGTCTGCCTTTGCAAAGGCCCAAACCGCTGCTCGCAAGAAGTTGCCGAACGAGGGGACTGTCTTTTTCGGTCTCGCCGACCGTGACAAAGCCGCGGGCCTCGGGGCTGCTTACGCTTTCGCAACGCTTGGCTTTGAACTTGTCGCCACTGCGGGAACCGCTGCCTTCTTTGAAGAGGCCGGCCTCGAAGTTGCCAAGACAATCAACAAAGTTGGCGAGCACGAAGGCACCAACGTCATCGAAATGCTTGAGCAAGGCGAGATTGCACTTGTAATCAACACTCCACAAGGCGGGCCTGGTCCATATGCCGACGGGGCGCACATCCGCACAGCGGCGTCACGTCTTGGTGTTGTCTGCCTGACCACCGTTCCGTCAGCGCGCGCTGCCGCAACGGGAATCAAAGCCCAACAAGAGGGTCGGTTGACCGTTACAAGCCTTCAAGAACTGCACGCTACGGACCAGCAACGCCTGGCGCTCTAGCCACCGCAGCCCCTCGAGGGCAACATGAAATGCCCTTGCGTCGCGACGTTGGCGCCGACATAACTGAATCGGTTTCTTTCAGCGTTGCTAGGTGTTCAAAAGGCTCAAAAAAGAAATTCCCGACTTTGTCGACATTGCTTACTAAATCGTTCTAGAGTCGCTCGCATGTCAATCACCACTTCCCGAACCCCTGTTGCCGCACGCCTTAAACCAGCGTCGGCACTGCCGAATCAAACGGCGTTGGAAACCGGGCGTCCCACGCCGGTTACACACGTCTCATTTGCGGGACCGGGCCAGTGGAAAACGAAAAACGGCAACGTTGAACTGTCTTTTGCGACCGGAGGGCTTGCGGCGCTGCTAAAGCCCGAAGTTGTCGAGGCAATGCATAACAACCAACAAATGACCTGGATTCACAGCCCGGCAACAGTCGAAGACTTCCATCACGGCGACTACCACTTTCCCGAAGACGGCCACGCAGAGCCGAACGTGTTCATGCTTCGTCCCGAAGACATGGAAATAGACGGCCGCACGCCAACCAACGAAGAGTTCAAGCAAATCCTCCGTGAAGAGGCCTACGGAAAGTTCTGCAAAGACGCCATTTGGATGACACTTCACGGCCAAACGCACAACCTCACACCAGCAGAACTTCGTCGCGGCTTCGAGAGCTTCAAGCTGACCGACAAGGCATTTGCACGCAAGATTTCACACATGATCGACGCCGGCACGATCGCATCCGATGGCGTTATTGCTTTCCACGATTTTCAGCTTTTTATGGCTCCCATGTTTCTCGCCGAAATGCGGCCAGCTACAAAGATGACCGGCTATTGGCACGTTCCAATGCCCAAACCGTCTGAGCTTTTTCAATCTCTTTCGGGCCGCACCGACATGGGTTTGCCCGATGACATTGCAGTTGAAATGCTTCAAGCCATTGCAAACACCCCGAACGTCCGCTGGGGGACGCACAGCAAGCTTTGGGCCGCAAACTTCGAAGCCTGTTGCGACTACGCGGCGCAGCAGTACGGCGTGACAATCAAACGCGACACCATGTACGTCAACCCTGGCTACCTCGATCCGCACCGCCTTCAAGAACAAGCCTTTGGCTCACTCAATCCAGATGAATACTTTGGCGAACTGAAAGAGCGCACCCTCAACGTCTTAACGTCGGACAGTTCGCGTGCGCTGCTTGGAACCACAGACAACTTTGGTCAATGGGAATCCGAGCTGCTGAGCTCCGAAGCAGCAATGCGCGACTATCTGACCGAGCACGCGCCTTCGGTTCTTAAAGAACTTGACCAGATCCACAAGGGCCTTGCAACAGACGACGTTTACAAATTGATTCTTGACGCGTTGCCAATCGATGTGATGGGCGAGAACGGCTCGGTTGTCAAGAAACACCTTTCACGCGACGAACTCGACACCATTGCATTGAGCGAGCGCGGGCAAATCGTCACCGTTGTCGGTCGCGCAGACCCCAAAAACGGTATGGACGGGCTTCTTGATGCACTCATCGAGGTGCAGAAGGACCCATCGGTCAAGCTAAAGCCATCACTTTTGTTTGTTTGCGCAAAGAATGGCGACGGAGTCACCAAGTACGAACAACTGTGGACCCAGCTGACGGGTGAGTACCCAGCCAATGCCGAGCGTTTCGACATTGAGCCCGGCATTCAGGGCAAGGTTGCAGAGTTCGTCGCGCTCGGTGGAAACATCTTGCACATGAACGGCAACAAGTTGAACGGAGTTGCCTTTGAAGTCGAGCCGTTTGCACTGACGCTTGCTTCGCACGACCTTTGCGACATATCAGTGACTCCGTCACGCCGCGGCGGGCGCGACCTTGTTGCACTTGAAAAGGCTTGTCTTGCTCGCCCTGGAACCAGAAGCTGGGTTTCCATTTGTGCACGAGGTGCTGCAGCATCCGAAACGCTTCGCGGAGCAATCGTGGTTGACCACATTGGACCGCCACCAATCCCAAGCCCGCTTCACGGCGAAACACCGTCCGAGCTTCGCGTTCGCGAGAACAAGTTGGCAGCCTCACACGCACAATTGGTCGCCAAACAACTGGCCGGCGCACTTAAGCAAGCCATCAACATGAGCAGCACC
Organism: Acidimicrobiia bacterium; assembly: GCA_039812705.1. Taxonomy (GTDB): domain Bacteria; phylum Actinomycetota; class Acidimicrobiia; order Acidimicrobiales; family JBBSGY01; genus JBDIBA01. Next base: position 3,507 of record JBDIBA010000007.1, on the reverse strand, counting down.
GAACGGCAACTTCGAACCGAAGCCGTCCTCGCAGCTGCCGAAAAAGAAGCAACCCACACATGGAGCTCGACGCTGACGGCAATGGCTCGCGATGCGTTCACTCCGCAAAAGGCCGAACCCTGCGCGCGCGTCCAGGGGCCCGTCCTGTTTGCATCGATCTGATTCCAAGGTCATCGGGGGACCGGCGTCACAGTTGCGCAACTACGCTTGCGTGGCTGTGACGCCCACTACTGCACGAATCGGAACAGTCGAACTTCCCAGCCCGGTCATGACGGCCGCCGGTACATCGGGCCACGGTGCTGAATTGTCGGCCTTTTTTGACCTCGGCGAAATTGGCGCGGTCACGGTCAAGTCGCTTTCAGCAAGGCCTCATGCAGGCAACCCCGCACCGCGCGTGCATGAACTGCGCGGCGCAATGATCAACGCCATTGGCTTGCAGAACCCGGGCGTCGAGCGCTGGCTTGAAAACGACCTTCCAGCATTGCGCGCAGCCGGCGCTCGCGTCGTTGCGAGCATTTGGGGCTTCACTGTCGAAGACTTTGCAGCCGCGGCCAAGGCACTCGTTGGCCAACTCGGCAGCGAAACGGTTGCCGTCGAGCTCAATATCAGCTGCCCCAACACCGAGTCGGGCGGCAAGATGTTCAGCCACGACCCGGACATGTCGGCCGCGGTCATGCGTGCAACAGAGTTTTTGACCAAACCCCGTTGGGCAAAGCTCAGCCCAAACACCGCCGACATTGTTGACATCGCCGGCGCTGTCCAAGCAGCGGGCGCCGATGCGGTCACGCTCACCAACACCTTGGTTGGCTTGGCCCTCGATGAAAGTGGCAATCCAATGGTCAGCAACGTCACCGGGGGAGTCTCCGGCCCCGCGTTGCACAACATTGCTCTGCGTTGCGTCTACCAAGTCCGAGCCAAGTACCGCGACCTCCCAATCGTTGGCGTAGGTGGAATCAACAGTGCCAAAGAGGTCGTCGAGTTCATCCGGGCCGGTGCAAATGCGGTCCAGGTAGGCACCGCAACCTTCGAAAATCCCCGCGCAACGCAACGAATCGCACGAGAATTCGCCCGTTGGTGTGAGAAAAACGCCACGTCAGTCGATCAACTTCAAGACAGCGCACACCCCTAACGGCTAGAAAAGGCCGGAAGCCAAAGGAGAATTCCGCATATGAGCACAGCCGTAGCCAGCGAAGTCAGAGAAACTCTTGCCCTGGCGCTAGACGTCGATGACCTCATCGAAGCCAGGCGTCTGGCCAGCGAACTGCGACCATATTTTGGCGTCGCAAAGATCGGCCTCGAATTGTTCACGGCCGTGGGCCCGGACATCGTGGGCATCATTGCCGACGCGGGCTACAAGGTCTTTTTGGACATGAAGCTTCACGACAGCCCGGCAATTGTCGAACGCGCTTCTCGCGTAATGGGCGCAATCGGCGTTTCATATCTGACTCTTCACGCCTTTGGTGGTGCGCCAATGCTGCGCGCTGGCGTTGAAGGGCTCAACGAAGGCGCGGCTCGCGCCGGGCTCGACACACCAAAGGCCCTCGCGGTCACCATTCTCACGGGCGACAACGATGCACCGCCACACATCCTCGGCAACCGCGTCCGCGCAGCCGTCGAAGGTGGCTGCCAAGGAATTGTCTGTCCTGCCGGAGACGTCCGCGAAGCAAAGCAACTTGCACCTCGCTTGATGGCTGCCGTTACGGGCATTCAGCCAGATGTCAACGAAGACGACGAAGAAGCAGCAACGCCACAAATCGCCCTGCAAGCCGGAGCCGATCTGTTGGTTGTTGGCAGCCCCGTCACACGCGCTCAAGACCGCGTAGAGGCCGCAGAAAAGATCGTTTCTCTCGTCTCTCAATAGGTCGCCTCTGCGGGCCCTCGGGCCCGCGTAAACAGCCCTGTCATAAATGTCCGATTTACGGCCCCGTCTCAGCTGCTGAGGCGGGGCCGTAGCACATTTGCAGGGACTTTGTGCAGGTCAAAGGCGGTAAGAAGTCCAGCCACACGCCCATTTGGGTTGATATGGTGCCGACATGCCGTTGCCTCCAGCACTTACAGATGAACAACGCAAAGCCGCTCTTGAGAAGGCTGCTGCTTCCCGGAAAGCTCGTGCCGAGCTGAAGGAGAAGGTCAAGTCAGGAGCCGTATCTTTCGACGAGCTTTGCCGTCAAGCCGAAACCGACGAGATCGTCGGCAAGATGAAGGTTCTTGCACTCCTTGAAAGCCTGCCGCGCGTCGGCAAGGTCAAGGCGCGCGCTCTCCTTGAACACGCAGGTGTCAGCGAGACCCGTCGTCTTCAGGGCCTTGGCAAGAACCAACGAGACAAGCTCTCGGCCAAGATCAACGAACTCTAGGCAGAGCCAAATCAACTCTGAATCCCAAGGTTCAAAGTCACTAGATGAACAATCAGGTGCCCTTGCCGGGCACCTGACTTTCATCGTTTCGGGCCCAGGTGGTGTCGGGAAAGGCACCGTCGTTCGCGAATTGGTCGCCCAAGACCGTCGTCTGTGGCTTTCACGCTCATGGACCACTCGTAGCCGTCGAGACGGCGAGGCCGCCGACGCTTACGAGTTCGTGTCTCCGGAAACTTTCCGGAAGCGAATCGACGAGAAGGGCTTTCTGGAATGGGTGGAGTTTCTTGGGTCTTCCTACGGGACACCAATTCCAAACCCGCCGGCGGGCTGCGATGTCCTCCTGGAAATTGAGCTGCAGGGTGCCCAGCTGGTTCGCGAGAAATACCCCGAAGCCATCGTCATTCTGCTTGTCCCGCCTTCGGTAGAAGTCCAGCGAGAACGCCTTGCCAAGAGGGGAGACTCGGCCGAGCGAATCGAGGCCCGGGTGGTGAAAGGCGAGCTTGAAATGCGCCAGGGCCGCAAGATTGCGGACCACATCGTCATCAACGATGACCTCGACACCGCAGTTGCGGCCATCGCTGATATCGTTAGCAAGTCCCGTGCCGCAGCGAAAAGCGCTGATGGCCCCAATTTCTCGAATTGAGCTCGATGTGACGACCGACCAACACGCTTCAATGATGGAACCTCAAATCGAAGGCCTTCTAGAGCGGGTTGACTCCAAGTTCACCTTGGTCACCCTTGCCGCCAAGCGTGGTCGTCAGATCAACTCTTACTTCAACCAGCTTGGCGAGGGTCTGGGCGCAATTGTCCCGCCACAAGTCACCTCAGTTTCTCGCAAGCCACTTTCGATCGCTCTTGAAGAAGTCTCTCAGGACAAGATCACCTACCACGAGACCGACGGCACAGACGATGCCGCCGCTGCGTTCGCTGCCGCACAGGCAGATGCAGAAGCCGTTGCTGCGGCCGAGGCTCAAGCAATGCAAGACGCTCGCGAAGTTCTCGCAGTTGATTCCGTTGCAGAAGTTTCAGCCGACGACACGGCAACCAACGACACGGCAACGTCTGGCGACGAACCCGCGTAACAACGCGGCAGCTCTTCGCCATGAGCCAACCCCACATCGTCCTCGGTGTGTGCGGTGGCGTTTCCGCATAC
>JBDIBA010000006.1:0-61442 GCA_039812705.1 Acidimicrobiia bacterium | reverse complement strand
CGCGGATTGTCGATGTCGCTGCAATTGACGAATCGCACGTGGTGGGAGTCGATTCTGATGGCAACGCGTGGAAGACCAAGCTGGCTACTAACTAAAGGACGAGCTAACTAAAGGATGAGTTAGCTAAAGGATGAGTTCAACCGCTCGCTCGAGTCCTGCAACGCGACTGCCTTTGATTAAAACCGCGTCACCTGTGCGCAACGGCCCCAAGGCTTTGACGGCTTCTTCAGGGGTTTCGTAATTGGCCGAGCCGTACTCCGGCGCATCGACCGAGACAATCTCAATACCCAGCGACTTTGCATGTGTTGCGATTGCTTCGTGCTGACGGGGTGAGGCATCGCCCAGTTCCGCCATCTCGCCAAGGATTGCAAACGAACGTCCCGATGCTTGAAGTGCGCCGAGCGCATCGATTGCCGCGCGCATGGAAACCGGGTTGGCGTTGTAAACGTCGTCAATGATTCGCACGCCGTTGGACTTTTCGTGCAAGACCATGCGCTTGTCAACCGATTGAGCTTCTTCCAAGCCGGCTGCGATTTCGCTGACGGGAACGCCCATGGAATATGCGGCAGCAGCAGCGGCAAGTGCGTTGAGGACTTGGTGTTCGCCTCGCACATTTAGAAACACCGAAGTTGCGCCGGTTGGCATGTGGAGGCGGAAAGTAGGCCGCAGGTCTTTGCCCATCTCGACGCTGCGGGCCTGTACGTCGCCAATGCCGAGTCCATAAGTAACAACACGTCCGCGCGTGCGTGCCCTCATGGACATGACGTTGTTGTCCATGGCGTTCAACACGGCCGTGCCGTCTTTGGAAAGCGACGCCACAAGTTCACCCTTGGTTTGCGTAATTGCCTCAACGGTCTTGAACGTGCCCATGTGCGCAAGTCCGACGTTGGTGACAATGCCAACGTTGGGCTTGGCGATTTCGCATAAGTAGGCAATGTCCCCGGGGTGGCGTGCGCCGGTTTCCAAAACAATCGAGTCGCTCTCAGCGTCGGCGTTCAACAAGGTGAGAGGCACGCCAATTTCGTTGTTGAACGAAGCCGGGCTGATGGTGACATTTTCAATGCGACGAAGAATGGAGCCAAGCAGTTCTTTGGTGCTTGTCTTTCCCGTTGAGCCGGTGATCGCAGCGACGTTCATGTTTGGCCCAAAACGTCTGCGAACAGAGGTTGCAATGTCAGCCAACGCGCGGGTGGTGTCTGGGACCGTGACCCCGGTCTTGTGGCCGAGCGTCGCGCCATCTGACAGGTAGGCGGCGGCCCCGTGGGCCATTGCGTCGGGGATGTAGAGGTGTCCATTCCGGTCGCCGCGTAGGGCTACGAACATTTCTCCGGACTTAAGAGAGCGCGTGTCAACGGAAAATCCTGAAACGTCTACATCTGGTCCAACAAGTTGACCTCGGGTGGCCGAGGCAACATCTGAAGCTTTCATGCGCATTCTTCAAGCCTAAGGCTGTTTGAGCAGGGCAAATTGCATGGGCGATTTGTCTGAATGGATATTGAACTCTTGAAATCGACCAGTGATGTTTTTGGAGGTTGCTAACGCTTTTCCCAGTTTGTGCCGATGAAGAGATTGGAAACCCCTCTCGGTTTGGAGGTTGGGTTGGGAATAGCAAAACTCCTGGTCAAAGCATTGTTGCTTGTGATGGCGACAGTCGGAGTATTTGCCGTGCCCGCGTTTAGTGCGACCTCGGTGGGCGTTGAAGTGGAGCCAACGGTGCCTCCACCCACCACAATTCGCCCTGTAACGACAACAATTCCGGCGCCCACTACGACCGTGGCCCCTACCGCGACGACCCCCAACAAGACCACCGGATCGACCGTTCCGGTGACCACTGCGCCCATCACGGAGGCCCCAGTTGTCGTAGAGCCGACGACCGGAGAGATCGTCAAGGAAGTCACCAAGGAAGCTGTTAGCGAGGCGGTTGACAACTCGATCATTGGTCAGGCGAAGACCGCGGCCAAGGTTGCAGGCGATGTGCTGTCCAAGGTGGGAGCGGGCAAGCCAGTTGCTGAGGCCCTTGATGAAGTTCTTCCTGAAAACGTTGCAACGGTCGTTGTGCCGGCCGTTCGCGCCGCATCTACGTTCGTGTTCCCAATTGGTTTGGCGTTCGCGGTGTTTGCGTTTCTGATCCTCCAGCAACGAATTGACTCTGACGACCCGAAGCTGGTTGCCGCGCCAATCGCGCGTGAAGAGGACTATGTGGAGTTTGACCGGTGAGTTCATCGGCAGACCTCACGCGCGGAGCGGATTTCACATCGTTGGGTGATCGCCTAGCGCTGATGCTTGTCGTCCGCATGGTGATGAGCGCAACGGTGCTGCTCGCTGCCCAGTATTTGCCCGAACTGACACGCACAAACCGAGTTGATTTCGTCGTTATGGGTTACGTGTTTCTCGCTGTTACCTGTGAGTTCTTGCACCGCACCCTCACGCGTCTCACCAACAGGCGTTGGTTGATCTTCGTCAATTTCATGTTGCTTGTCGACGGTGTTTTTGTGCAGTCCGTTCTGGCCGGCACGGGCCACTCGTCGAGTGCATTCATGTTCCTTGCGTACGCGCACATTGTGAGTGTCACGCTGCTGATTGGTTTTCGCACTGGTTTGAAGATGGCGCTTTGGCACAGCATCTTGGTCTTTACGGTTTTCTATTTGACGTTGGCCGGTGGAGTTGGGCCTATCAAGCTCGATAAGACCGTTGCTGATTCCAAGCAACTTGAAGTTGCTCAGGCAATCGCACTGTGGTTGGTTGCGATTGTTACTGCTGTCTTCAGCGCCATGAACGAGCGAGAGCTGCGCAGGCGCAAGGGTGAGCTGACAATCATCGCGGAGCTTGAAGCCGACGTCGAGCGGACTCGACGCCCAAGCGAGATCATGGCCGCACTCAATACCGCTGCGGTAACCAAGCTGAAGGGCCTTCGTTCAGTTGCTCTAGTTGCGCATTCTGGAACCGTCTTGGTTATTGGCGATGGAGCCAGCGACTTTCACCTAATCGACAAAGAGTCGCTGGACGAACTTGGCGGATCTGTTGCCGAGGTCGTAAAGAGCGCTACTCCGATATTTGTGCGTGAACTCGATGAGGGTCGCGATCAGATTCTTGCAACGGCCATGCCTGGTGCAGAGAACGTGGCCATCGTGCCAATGGTTGCTGAAGGCGAGGTTCTTGGTCTTCTTGCTGTCGAGTGGGGCAAGAACAACCGCGTGACAATGGCAACGATTGACCTGTTGTCGAACGTGACCGGCCGTGTTGCCTTGTCGCTCAGCAACACCTTCCTGTTGGCCGAGGTTCAGCGCCTTGCTTCTGTTGACGGTCTTACGGGCCTTGCCAACCGACGCACCTTCAACTCGACGTTCCAAAAGGAAGTGCTACGTGCAATGCGCAGCGGTTCGCCGATGTCGCTTGTGTTGTTGGACGTCGACCACTTCAAGAGCGTTAACGACAACCACGGTCACCAAGTCGGCGACCAGGTGCTTGCAGAAAGCGCGAGCGGTGTAGCTGGTGCATGCAGGGGAGAAGACTTGCCTGCGCGTTACGGCGGTGAAGAAATTGTTGTCATCATGCCGAACTGTCCGCCCGAACAAGCGCACCAAGCGGCCGAGCGCATTCGTCGTGCATTGACCGAGGCAAACAAGACTCTTCCCGGCGTTACAGCCAGTGCGGGAGTTGCATCGTTGCCACTTGACGGAACGACAACTACTGCCTTGCTTTCCGCTGCCGACGCTGCGCTGTATCGCGCCAAGGAAACGGGCCGCAACAGAACCGTTACTGCATCAATGATGCGCGGAGCGAGCAAGCCCGCTGAAGATCCATCTTCAGTTGTTGTCCCGTAATTCTGCGTCCTCTAGTTCTGCTTGAACTAGACGGTGATGCGCAGTTCGGTTGGTGTTGCGTAAACGACTCGACTGTCCGAAAGCGTTGCGACCCCGCCGTTGCAGTCGCGCGTGATGACCCTATGGGGGATTGCTTCGACAGCATCATTGACCAAATATCTGCGCAGCAGTGGTTCGCCCGAAGAACACAAGGTGATCTCTTCGCCGCCAAAGAAGGCCATTCCGGTTGCCGGACCGGCACCGGCATCTGCGACAGCTCCGCGATCACCAACTGATGAGACGCGCGACAGCTTGATCTTCATGTCGCTGCCATTGTCGGCAACCCAAAGAGATCCATTCGGGTCATATGTTGCAGCAGTTGGATCAACAAAGTTCGACGCAATGACGTTTGGACGCTGATCCGCCGGGCCGGCCGGGTCGATGGTGACTGCTTTTCCGAAAGGCGAATCACCCTGCTTTGCTGCTTCGTCGTTGCGATCCCCAAGAACAACGGTTACGCGGTCTTGCGGTGAAATCCCAATGGCTCCGCCGGAGTGCGCGGTGCTGTTTGCGTTGGTTGGCTTGGGCCCTTGCCAGATGATTGTTTCTTTGTTCTTCTCAACTCGCGATACACGAGGAGCGCCATCGGCTGCGATGTATGCAACAAAGATCTCGTTGGTCTTGTTGACCGTAATGCCGGTTATTCCGCGTGGGTCTTGTGCCTTCACGTCGAGTTTTACGAGTGGTTCTTTGTCGCGAGACTTGTCGGCGTTGACTTTGTACACAGCGCCGGTTTGAGGGACTCCATAAATGACTGCGTCTTCGCCGGTCGTTGCCAAGGGTCCGGCAGCAGCAGGGGAGAAGGTTTCTGTGCGAACGTCTCGCGAACAACCCGCAGCCGTCACGACGACGGCGGCTGCGAGCGCCATCGTCCGGATTAGCCTGCTTGGGTTGTTCTTTGCACTTGATGTTGTTTGCGCGGAGGGTTCGGTTCGCTTCACGCAATCACGCTAACGGGTGCGACGCGAGTGGGCGTGGTCATGGAAAACTCATCTCATGAGCAACCCCGCGCCTTGGTCAGACTCCGCTAGCCCTGCTGATGAGAGTTTTGTCGCCTCCGTCTTGCAGATTGCCGAATTGGGCGGACGCAAGACACTTGACTACTTCTCCAAGCCTGACCTTAACGTTGACTGGAAGGCCGACGGCTCGCCGGTAACGGCTGGCGACAAGGCGGCAGAGCGGGTCATTCGTGAAGGCATCGAAAACTTGGCTCCGAACAGCACCATCGTTGGTGAGGAAGAGGGCTACAAGGAAGGCAACACGGGCCTCACTTGGTATGTCGACCCAATTGATGGGACGAAGGGCTTCACAAGGGGAATCCCCCTTTACGCCACCCTGGTTGCCGTCAATGACGAGCAAGGTCCGCTTGCCGGCGCCATCCACATTCCGGCCACTGGCGAATCGGTGTGGGCGGGTCGTGGTCTGGGTGCATTCACTCATCACGGCCGTGCGCGCGTCAGCGACGTTGCCGATGCCAGCAATGCGTGGGTGACGACCAGCAGTGTCAAGCGATGGGGGACCGACGTCTACTCACGGACCGATGCCGGCGTGGACAACATCTGCGGATGGGGTGACGGCTATGGCTTTTTGCTTGTCGCCAGCGGACGTATTGACGCAATGGTCGACCTTCACGGAGGCAGTGCGTGGGACTTTGCGCCAATGCCGGTGATCATGCATGAGGCAGGCGGTCGCTTTAGCGCGCTAGATGGCAGCTGCTCGGTGGAAGGCCCATCGGGTGTCGCCACCAACTCGTTGATTCACGATCAGTTGCTCAAGATCATTAACGGTTAGCCGCGACGCATGCGGCGCGCCGAAGCCTTGACCATTGCCGGGTCAATTCCCCGCGGAACAACTGGACGCATTCCACCAAGTGACTTGAGTCGGCTGGTGAGTGCTGCAGCCTCTTCCTTGGACAGCGTGCGGCGGATCTTTGTCAGTTCGCGGTTCAGCTTTTGCAGAGGTACCTGACCTTCGCCATCGCCAGCATTGATGACGGTCACGGGTGCGTTGGGCGCGACGCGGCTGAGGCGCTTGCGCTCACCATCAACAAGTTTCTTTACGCGACCGGTAGGGCCTTCGGTGATTAGTGCCACGCCACCGCGTCCACTGGCGCGGAACACCATGTCTTGGGTGCGCGGGTCAATTGCAATCGGTTCTTGTTCGACGGACCATCCACGCGTCATCCCGAGGGCGGCACCCGTTGCTCCGGGTTGGCCGTGTACTTGCGAAAAGGCTGCCCGTTGCGCGCGCCTTGTGAAGACGAACATTGTGATGATCGCGCCGATCAGCAGGCCCATGATCAAGAACACGGGCCATGGGCCAACGGTGAACGCCAAGACTGCGCCAATGATCAGCGGAATAAAGAAGCTGGCGGCCAGGATCAATCCGATCTTGGAGTCACTCGCCGAAGTCAGCTCATAAAGAGTCTTTAGCTGCTTTGTCATTGTTTGACGCTGAGAAGGGGAGGCAGCCTTGCGGTCGTTCGCCGGAGCCTGGCTGTCGCGCTGCTTTTTAAGAGGGTTACGCATATTGACCGCTCAGGCTAGTGCCCTCGGCAGGATTCGAACCTGCGACACACGGTTCCGGAAACCGATGCTCTATCCCCTGAGCTACGAGGGCGGGATTAACGCCCGGCCGACAATAGCGGCACCGGATCCAATTGAAAGCTCTCCATCTGGCAACTCGTGGTTATGCTGCCGTGATGGCAGAGTCCGTATTGATCGTCGATGACGACCCGGTTATCCAGCTCTTACTTAGAGTCAACTTTGAGATGGACGGCTTTGGTGTCGTCACCGCGTCCGATGGTGAAGCAGGTTTGGAAGCAGCCGAGCAGCAGGACTTCAACCTCATATTGCTTGACGTTGTCATGCCAAAACTCGATGGCTACGAAGTCCTTAGCCGTCTGCGCAAGAACGTGCGCACGGCGCAAACACCAATTGTGTTGTTGTCCGCAAAGACACTCGAAGCCGACAGACAGTCGGGCCTCGATGCTGGTGCCACGGACTACGTCACCAAGCCTTTTGACCCAATCACGCTTCTCAAGGACATGAAGAAGCTGCTTGCTGCGGTATAGGAGGTCATTGTGACCACGCGTGTTGCAATTCTGGGTGCGGGAAACGTTGGACAGAGCCTTGTTCAACTCATCGACGAAGGCTCGGAGCGCATCAAGGCGCGCAGCTCGGCTCAACTCGAGATTGTCGGTGTTGGTGTTCGTGACTGCACCAAGGTGCGCGATGGCATTGACCCGGCACTAATCACCGACGACCTGGAAAGCCTTGTTGGTCGTCCCGATGTAGATGTCGTCGTTGAATTGATCGGTGGTTTGGAACCGGCTCGCTCGCTGATTGTTCAGGCGCTCAAGGCGGGCAAGGCCGTTGTCTCGGCAAACAAGGAATTGATTGCGCGCGAGGGTCACGATCTGGTCACACTTGGTGCAACTGCTGGAACTCGCTTTGTTTACGAGGCCGCAGTCGGCGGCGGCATTCCGGTTTTGCGCAGCCTGCGCGAATCTTTGATTGGCGAAAAGTTGCTGTCGATCACCGGAATTGTCAACGGCACAACCAATTACATCCTTACGCAGATGACCGAGAACGGCAGCGCTTACGAAGACGCGCTCAAAGAAGCTCAGCAAGCGGGTTTTGCAGAAGCCGTGCCCGATGCCGACACAGAGGGCTTTGATGCAGCTGCCAAGGGTCGTGTGCTTGCGCAACTCGGTTTCGATTCGATTGTGGACGGGCAATCAGTCTTGCGGGTTGGCATCAGCAAGATCAGTGTCGAAGACATCGAAGCCGCAGCCAGGCTCGGCTATGTCATCAAGCCCGTTGTGCAGGTGCAGCGCAACGACAAGGGCCAAGTTGGCGTCGGTGCTTACCCGGCAATGGTCGCTCACGACCACCCGTTGGCGTCGGTGCGAAACTCATTCAACGCGCTGTTTATTAAAGGTGAATCCGTAGAGGACCTGATGTTTTACGGGCGAGGTGCCGGGGGATTGCCTACGGCAACCGCCGTGCTTGGCGATCTCATTGACGTTGCAGTCGATCGCAAGCTGACAAACCGACCTCGCACAACGCGCACGTTGTCAAACAACCCGTGGCCCGCCGACGAATTGCAAGCCGCGTTCTATTTGACTCTGCATGTTGCAGATAAGCCAGGTGTTTTGAGCCAAGTCGCAAAGGTGTTTGGCGATCACGACATCTCAATTCGCTCAATGGAGCAACTCGGCCTACGCGACGAGGCTCGTTTGCTTTTCATCACCCATGTCTCGCGCGAAAAAGACATGAACGACTGTCTAGAAGCGTTTGCGGCAGACGATGTTGTCATCCAGGTAGGAAACGTAATGCGAGTCCTTGTATGAAACCCATACTTGCTTTGGACATGGACGACTTGTTGTTCCCGTTCATCACGGAGTTTTCGCGCACCATCAACGAAACACACGGAACGTCGTTTCAGCTGGAGGACTACGTCACGTTCGACTTTTGGAAGGTGTGGGGATGTACTCCTGAAGAGGCGTTCGATCGTGTTGCACACGTTCAGTTGCAGTTTCTAAATGTTGTTGAAAACCACGCGCCAATTGATGGTTCGCAGGCCGGCGTTGCAGAACTCGCCGAACACTTTCGCTTGTTCGTCGTGACGTCACGGCCCGATGAATATCGTGAACACACGCACATCTGGTTAAAACATCACTTCCCAGACGTTATTGAAGATGTCGTGCTTTGTAATTCCTATGCGTTAGATGGACGTGAAGTTCACCCAAAGGTTGACGTCGTTGAATCTCTCGACGCCGTTGGTCTGGTTGATGACTCCCTCGCGCACATCCGAGACGTTGCGAACACGGGCAGGCGTGCGTTGCTGTTTGGTGACTACGCCTGGAACAAGACGCGCGACTCCATGCCTGCGTCTGTTCAGTATGCATCGCAGTGGCCAGAGGCCGTAACGACCGTGAAAGATTGGATCTAGATAATGAGCAATCAAGCCCACAAGCGTTGGCGAGGAACCGTTACCGAATACCGGCATTTGCTCGATGTTGCAGACGATGTTGAAGCGGTAACGCTTTGTGAGGGCAACACTCCGCTCATCTCTGCGCCGGTCTTGTCTGACCGGTTGAACGCAAACGTTTTCTTCAAATACGAAGGCCTCAACCCCACGGGCTCGTTCAAAGACCGCGGTATGACACTTGCGATTTCGAAAGCCAAAGCAAGTGGCGCGCGAGCAGTCGTGTGCGCATCAACCGGCAACACCTCGGCGTCTGCTGCTGCGTATGCAAAGCGCGCCGGCATGGAATGCCTGGTTCTAATTCCAGACGGCTACATCGCAATGGGCAAGCTTGCACAGGCGCTTGTGCACGGAGCCCAAGTGATCCAAATTCGCGGCAACTTTGATCAGGCTTTGGAAATTGTTCGCAAGCTCGGCGCCGACGGCTCAATTGCAATTGTCAATTCAATCAACCCTGATCGCCTCGAAGGTCAGACAACTGGTGCGTACGAAGTCGTTGACGCGTTAGGCGCGGCCCCTGATTACCAGTTCATGCCCGTTGGTAACGCCGGAAACATCACGGCCTACTGGCGCGGCTACAACCGTTACGTCGAACGAGGTCTGGCTGAAACCACGCCAGTCATGATGGGTTTTCAAGCAGCCGGGTCTGCGCCGATTGTCAATGGTGAACCCGTACTTGACCCCGAAACGATTGCAACGGCCATTCGCATTGGCAACCCGGCCAGCTGGCAGGGCGCCACGTCGGCAGCGGGAGAGTCCGGCGGCGCAATCGGCGCGGTCACCGACGACGAGATTCTTGCGGCCTATCGACACTGTGCTGCCGAAGAGTCCGTGTTTTGTGAGCCCGCGTCGGCCGCTTCGGTTGCCGGCCTCCTCAAGGTTGGCGTGCCCGAGGGCTCAACGGTCGTGTGCGTTCTTACTGGTCACGGCCTCAAAGACCCCGATCTGGCAATTTCTCAGTCAGTTCAGCCGGTCACTTTGGATGCCGACGAAGCCGCAATCCGAGACTTTTTGGCCACCTCTTAAAACTGGTGGTTGCCGCGTGGAAAACCGTGGTTTATGATCATGGCTGTTCGAGCCGCTCGGCTCGACCGCCCCTGCCGCAATCGGATGTCTCCGGGTAGGTCGGCTTCTGTTCGTTGTTAGAACGAAATCAGCTCTTTTCTTGCTGATTCCTGAGGACAGAACCTCCAATTCTCATTCCGTTTCCAGTGGCGAAGACTCTTAAATACTTGTAATCGAGGTAAAACGTGAGCGAAGCCCGAGGGCTTGACCGTTCGTCACTAGAGGCCAAAAAGGTTGACGAACTCCGCAAGATCGCAAAGACCGCTGGCATCAGCATTCCAGCGCGCGCCAGCAAATCCGCTGTTGTCGACCAACTGATGTCGGCAGGAGGATCATCACAGCCTTCAGGGGGCAAAATGACAGACGTATCTGCAAGTTCCGGAGCCACCGCACCCGCTGCACCTGCTGGAGGCGAGGGAGACGACAAGCCCCGACGCCGACCGCGTTTGCGTGCCGGCGAAGAAGTCGTCAACATGCGCGCGCCAGAACGCGTCTCGCAAGAAGCTCAAAAAGACGCCCGTGGCGACGCCGCGGCAGTCCGCTTGGCTGCCAAGGCAGAGCGCGAACAATCCGAATCCTCAAGTGGCGGTTCAGATTCTTCGGGTCCTGAAGACTCCGGTTCTTCAGACAAATCTTCAGATAGGCCCTCAGATAAGGACGGGTCGCAGCAGGCGCAATCAGGAGGACGTGAACCGCGTAGTCGCAACCGCGAACGCAACAACCGCAATCGCGAGGATCGCAATTTCGAATCGTTCTCCAACGACAACAGTTCGAGCCGCAGCAGTCGTCGGCGTCGCAACCGCAACCGCAACCGCGACGAACGCATGGCGCCTCAACACACGGCCGAGGCCGATGCAGCATTCGATGGTGTTCCAGATCCCGTATCGGGAGTGTTGGAACTGCACGATCAAGGCTTTGGTTACATCCGCGTCAAGAACTTCTCGATTACCGCGAACGATGTCTACGTGCCGGTCAGCCAGGTTCGTAAGTACGCGCTGCGCAAGGGTGACTTCATTGAAGGTGAAAGTCGTCCGGCTGCAAACAACGAGAAGTTCCCGGCACTTCTCAACGTTGCAAAGATCAACGGGCAAGACCCAGACATTGCGCGCGACCGCCCGCGCTTTGAAGATCTAACTCCGCTGTTTCCAGACCAGAAACTGCGTCTTGAGGTTCCGGGCGACAAGGCAAACATGACCGCGCGCATTGTCGATCTGCTGTCGCCAATCGGAAAGGGTCAGCGTGGCTTGATTGTCTCTCCGCCAAAGGCCGGAAAGACAACAGTCATGAAGCAGATTGCGCACTCAATTGAGGCCAACAACCCAGAAGTCCATTTGATGGTGTTGTTGATTGACGAGCGCCCCGAAGAAGTCACCGACATGCGCCGCACGGTTCGTGGAGAAGTAATCGCTTCGACGTTCGACCGTCCTGCTGACGAGCACACTCGCGTGACCGAGATTGCACTTGAGCGCGCAAAGCGCCTTGTTGAAGCGGGCCAAGACGTTGTCATCATTCTTGACGGCATCACTCGTCTTGCACGTGCTTACAACTTGGCGGCTCCTGCGTCGGGTCGCATCATGAGTGGTGGTGTGGACTCCGGTGCTCTTTACCCACCAAAGCGTTTCTTTGGTGCTGCGCGCAACGTCGAAGAAGGCGGTTCGCTAACCATCCTTGCAACGGCGCTTGTTGAAACTGGTTCGAAGATGGACGAAGTCATCTTCGAAGAGTTCAAGGGCACAGGAAACATGGAGCTTCGCCTAGATCGCCGTTTGGCCGAGCGTCGTCTCTATCCGGCAATTGATGCCAACGCATCGAGCACTCGTCACGAGGAATTGCTGTTTGACCGCGCTCAGTTGAACCAGGTTTGGAAATTGCGTCGAGTCTTGAACGCCTTGGCTCAAGACGGCAGCACCGCTGCAGGCTTGGAGCTGCTGATGGACAAGATCAAATCAACTGCAAGCAACGACGAGTTCTTGGCCGAAATCGCCAAGACCCCAATTCCGGGCACCTGATTTGGTTACGGGGTCAGTCTTCTCGCACAAGCCCATATAGTTGACCGGTGCTTGAACGACTGGCCGGCCTCGAACGCGAATATGAAGATGTTCTTGTTCAACTCAGTGACCCCGAGGTTTTGGGGAATCCCAACAAGTTGCGCGATTCTTCTCGGCGTCACCGCCAGCTAGAGCCGATAGTTCAGAACTACCGCGAATATCTTCAGACGGCCGACGATCTGGAAGCCGCGCGAGAGATGTTTAACGATGCGTCGGGCGACGACCGCGAAATGCTGCGCGAAGAAATCGACAATGCGCAGCAGAACTTGGCGCGTCTCGAAGATGAACTGAAGGTTCTCCTGCTCCCGAAAGATCCCAACGATGAGCGCAATGTCATCATGGAGATTCGCGGTGCAGAAGGCGGCGAAGAGGCAAACCTTTTCGCGCGCGACCTGTACGAGATGTACTCGCGCTATTTCACGAAGCTTGGATGGAAGAGCGAAGTTCTCAGTAGTGATGTTTCTGACCGTGGCGGTTTCAACGAAATCTCGTTCCTTCTGAAGGGCGACGGAGTGTGGAGCCGCATGAAGCATGAGGCGGGCCCGCACCGCGTCCAACGCGTTCCTGAAACTGAAAGCCAGGGACGCGTTCACACGTCTTCGGCAACTGTCACTGTGTTGCCAGAGGCCGAGGAAGTCGATGTCGACATCAACCCCAATGATTTGCAGATCGATGTTTATCGTTCCTCGGGCCCTGGTGGTCAGAGCGTCAACACAACGGACTCCGCCGTGCGCATCACGCACAAGCCCACGGGCATTGTTGTTTCAATGCAGGACGAAAAGAGCCAGATTCAGAACCGTGCAAAGGCTATGTCTGTTTTGCGTTCGCGCATGTTGAAGGCAGAACAGGACCGCCAAAGTGCAGAGCTAAGCGAAACGCGTCGCGCTCAAACCGGCGGCGGTGGACGTTCCGAGAAGGTCCGCACTTACAACTACAAAGACAACCGCGTCACCGATCACCGGCTTGGTTTGACTCTCTACAAGCTTGATCGCGTTCTGATGGGCGACATGGATGAATTGGTTGACGCCGCAGTTGCAGATGAGCGTTCACGTCAGCTGGCTGCGTCCGAAGACTGACGGTCGGCAGTGGGTTCTGTAAAGACGCTCGTTGACTTTGCTAACGCCAAGCTCAACAACTCCACCGAGGCGCGACTGCTTGTAGAACACGTTTTAGGAATGCCGCTTTCCAAGGGTCTCATTCATGAGTTCGAGGACTCTCGGTTGACTCAACTTGAAGACGAACTGGTCGGCCTTATTGCGCGACGCCAAACCGGCGAGCCGTTGCAATACGTGATGGGCACGTGGGATTTTCGCCAGCTTCAGCTTGCGGTTGATTCACGGGTTCTTATCCCGCGACCCGAGACCGAAGAAGTTGTCGGCGCCGCACTGCGCCTTGTTGGTGATGAACCAAGTTGCGTTGTCGACCTTGGAACCGGCTCCGGCGCGATTGCATTGTCAATTGCCACCGAAGCCCCCAGTGCAACCGTGCATGCAACAGACTTTTCGCGCGATGCACTCGATGTAGCGAGGGCGAATTGCCAAAAGGTGTTCACCGCCGATTCGCGCATGTTCTTCCATGAAGGCAGTTGGTATGACGCGTTGCCCAACGAGTTGCGCGGCCGCGTGAACCTGATTGTTTCCAACCCGCCATACATTCGCGACGACGAACGTTCCGGCCTCGCCCCCGAAGTAGTCGATTGGGAGCCATCGTCTGCACTCTTCGCCGGCGCAAAAGGACTCGATGACATTGAGATCATCGTCAGCAACGCACAAGAGTGGCTGGCGCCTGGGGGAGCGGTAGTGATCGAGTTCGCACCGGCCCAGTCTTTGCAAGTCGCAAAACTCGCCGACCAAGCGGGATTCACGAGCGTACAAATCGGCAAAGACATGACTGGCCGTGACCGCTGGATAGAAGCGATCCGCCCATGAGTAACTCGCCTCATGACCAACTCGCCTCATGACCAACTCAGCCATGATCATCGTTGATTCACACGGACTAGCCCCAGCCATCGAGGCGCTCCGCCGTGGCGAAGTCGTCGCGTTGCCAACTGACACCGTTTACGGAGTTGCAGTGCTCGCCACCGTCGCCGGCGCCGCCGACAAAGTGTTCGCCGCAAAAGACCGCCCGCGCGATGTGACTCTTCCCGTATTGGTCGCGAACATCGATCAAGCACTCTCGATCGCCGATGAAGTAAGCCAAGTCGAACGAAAACTGATGCAGACCTTCTGGCCTGGCGCACTAACCATCGTGTTGCGTCGCGCCCCGAGTTTCACGGCCGACCTTGGCGACGAAACCGAAACCATCGGAGTCCGTTGCCCGGCTAGTGAAGTTGTTCGAGAGTTGGCCGCAATTGTCGGCCCCCTCGCCGTGACGAGCGCCAATCTGCACAAGCAACCACCGTGTCAAACGGTCTCGCAAGTTGTTGACACGTTCACGGGACGCATCGCTGTAGTTGTCGATGGAGGGGACTGCACCGGCCAGCCCTCAACCGTCGCGCGTGTAGCCAACTCCAACGGCGAACCCCAACTGCAGATTCTCCGCCAGGGCTCAATCACTCAACCCCAACTGCGCGCAGCACTCACTTAACCCGCGAGCCAACCCCACACACCCCGAACTAACCCGCCCGCAGATCAACCAGATCTCCAACCAGTTCCTTGAACACCTCCTGTGTGCGTGAAGTCATGACGGGTCTTCGACCCTCATAAACCGTGTTGTTGTGATCTATGAACTCAAAGTCATCTGGGCCTCCTCTTATCTTCCAGTCGAATTCGTGAATGAAGTAGTGATGTCGCCCACATAACGTGATCATTCGATCGAGATTGGTGTGGCCTTTGTCTCGGACCCATTGATCAATGTGGTGAAAGTGCAAGAACACATTGCTTCCACACCCTGGGAACCTGCACCCACCATCACGGTGATTGAGTTGCCTGGCTAACCAGTGCGGAACCCGTCGTGAAGTTCTGCCGATTCCCACCGGCTTGCCATCTGTCCCATCAAAGACAAGCTGGACTTTTCCGTCACAAGCCAGTCTTTGAGCAACCATGTGATCAACACTTGGACCGTTCTCGATTTCGCCAACGCCGTTCTTCACTCCAGCTAAGACGCCAGCGTCGACATGGACAACAACGGTTGGCCTTGGTGCTTCCATCCCATGGGTGATGTTTGTTGAACAGACATCAACAACTGCTTGAGCAAGCCTTTGTGGATATCTCAGCTCTGGATTTGCAGCTGTTGCATATTGAACATCCATTGCATGATTCAAGGCCCGTTCAACAACAGCACCACTGTTCGAGTCAAAAGACGCCGAGAGCTTGAAGACATCTCCACTTCGAGACCAACTCATGGTGGCCTTGCGCTTCAACCAGGGCTTTTCATCTGGTTTCTTCAACCTGTGACGTCGAGCAGTTGCTCGACACTGTTCAAGAGTCATTGTCTCTGCTGATTCAACAACTGCAGCTTGGTCTTCACTAGAAGCAAACTCACAAATGGCAACTGTTTGATCCCAGCTCAAAGCACCTTCAGAAAAGCGCGCCATGACCAGTGGCAACTCACCAAAGCGACTGGCAACAGCAACGATTTCAAGAGCAACACGCCTAGAAAACTGAAACTGCTGACATAACCAGCGTTCAAAACCACCACAGGTATCGCGATGCCATTCGTCACGTTCCATCAACTCGTGAACAAAACGAACACATTGACTGCGAGCAGCATTTTCAAGAGCAACAAGTTGCCCATGAGCAAACTTCAGCTCATCAAAGGAAAACCCCGAAAGGTCTGACCCGTTATTTGATTCAACTGCTGAACTGCCCGAGGCCCCAACTGCAACCACAAGAACAAGTGTATGGAGAGGGTGTGACAGTCATCAGGGCAGGGTGTTGAGAAGGGCGACACCAGAGGCCAATCAAACGACCCCTACTTCGCGCGGTCCTCAAAAAACTCACGCGGGCGGTTGAACTTCCACGGGTCGCGAACAGCGCAAATCGTCACCTCTGTATCGCGCCACACGTCACCGACTACATAAGGCTCACGCGCTAGCCAAGCATCCAGCTCGTTGCGGCCGGGGAAGTCCATGACGGCAAACGAACCGATCATCTTCCCGTCATCGTCGCGCAATGAAGCGCCGTACCACCGCGAACCCTCGGCTTCCATCTCGTCGCCTAGGGCGAGGTGCTGCTCTCGCACAGCCATCCGCCGCGCCTCCGCCTCGGGGTCCGTGCCGTCTCGTCCAACAACAAGAAATTGCATGACTCAAAGATATCCACCCCGAGTTGGCGTCAGCTCCATGTATTAAGATACATTGCTTTTGTATGACGGCCGCGGATCAATTCATCGTGAACCCCCAGCGACCTCGGGTTTCTTCGGCAATTCCCCCCTCCCTCGAGGGCGAAAAGGAAATCAACGCCATGCTGAACCGTGGTGACGTCAACGCCCTCAACCTCATCCGCAACCGCTATCCAAGAGGTGCCACTCCGCATGCGATTGTGGCCTGGGCTACCGGCCTCGACCTCAACGACCCGTCTCACGACCGGGCAGAGGAGGCCAGCGGTTATTTGCTGTTGGTGACCCTCTATGCAAAAGCGGGCGACCTGGACACCGCGCATGAGTACGCCGTTGAGTACAACCGATTGATGAGCTTGAACTCATGACGCAGCAATCCGACCTCGCCGTCGCGATCGACAAGATGGCCTTGCCTGTCGTCACGTCAATGAGACAGTCATCGTCACCAAAGGCTCAGGCGATAGCCGAGCTCTGTTTAGTCGGACTCGACGCAAGTCGGACCGCAACCCGCGCCCAAGACCTCTCGCTGTAGCAAGCAAGCAAGCAGGAAGCAAGCCCGCAAGCGCGGTCCACCGCAGCGCCATCACCCAGTTAGTCTGAAGCTCACACACAAGCACGCGGTTTACCGCTGCTGACACTCGGGAGCTCACATGGCGATTGCTTTCAATGAAGACCAGGAAATTTTCAACCTCATTGAGAAGGAACAGGAGCGTCAAAACACAACGCTTCAGCTGATTGCTTCGGAGAACTTCACATCGCCGGCCGTAATCAAGGCAACCGGTTCGGTGCTCACAAACAAGTACTCAGAGGGCTACCCGACAAAGCGTTACTACGGCGGAAACCAGGTCATTGATGAAGTCGAATCGCTTGCAATCGAGCGCGTCAAGAGCCTCTTTGGCGCAGGATTCGCAAATGTTCAGCCGCACTGTGGCGCCAATGCCAACACCGCTGTTTATCTAGGCCTGCTTGAGCCGGGCGACACCGTTCTTGGCCTTCGTCTCGACCAGGGCGGACACATCACGCACGGTTTGCCGATCTCCCTCAGCGGCAAGTTCTACAACTTTGTGAACTACGGGCTGAACCCCGAAACCGAGCGCATCGACATGGACCAAGTGCGCGACTTGGCACGTCAGCACAGGCCAAAGTTGATTGTTGCTGGTGCAACTTGTTACTCACGCATCATCGACGCGCAGCCGTTCCGCGAAATTGCAGACGAGGTTGGCGCAAAGTTGATGTTTGACGCGGCGCACATCGCCGGACTCATTGCAGGCGGTGTCCACCCAAGCCCGGTTGGCATTGCCGATGTTGTGACGTTTACAACGCACAAGACCCTGCGCGGTCCGCGCGGTGGTTGCATCATCACCAACGACGAAGAGATCGCAGCTGCAGTCGATCGCGCCGTGTTCCCTGGGTCGCAAGGTGGCCCGTTGGAGAACACAATTGCGGGTAAGGCGGTTGCGTTCCGCGAAGCCGCAAGTGACGACTTCAAGAAGTACGCACAGCAAATCGTCAAGAACGCCAAAGCCTTTGCAGATGGAATGCAAAAAGAAGGCTTCCGACTAGTAAGTGGTGGCACTGAAAACCACTTGTTGTGGGTTGACTTGCGCCCGTTTGACGAAAAGATCACCGGAAAGATTGCGCAAGAAAAGCTCGACCTTGCAGGCATCACGCTGAACAAGAACACCGTTCCTGACGATCCACGTTCGGCGTTTGCGACAAGTGGCATTCGTCTTGGCACTCCGTCGACAACGTCACAAGGCATGACCGAGTCTGAGATGGGCGAGATTGCAACCCTGATTGGTCGAGCGCTGCGCAACCGCGCTGACGAAAACGAACTAAAGGCCGTTCGCGACGATGTCAACGTGTTGTGCTCAAAGTTCGCGCCATACCCCAACGCGATTTAGTAACAACTAGCCCGTGGCCGGTTACGCGCTTGTCTTTGCCATAGCGGCACTCACAACGTATTTGTTGACCTTCCCGGTTAGGCGGTTTGCGTTGCGAGTGGGTGCCGTCGTTGTTCCAGACGAACGTCGCGTGCACAAGCGCCCGACGCCAACAATCGGTGGCATTGCAATGTTTGGTGGGTTCCTCGCCGGAATGGCGGCCGCCTACTTGACTCCGCAGTTCGACGGTGTGCTGACTTCGACTCAGCCCCTGGGTGTCGTGCTTGCGGCTGCAATCATTTTTGTCGTGCACATCATCGATGACGTGCGTCGGCTTTCCGCACCGGCAAAAGTCGCGGGGCAGGTGTTGGCTGGGTCTGTGCTGTCCCAGTTGAGTGTGACCATGGAGTACTTCCGTGTTCCATTTGTTGGAACCGTTGTGTTGTCGCCCGAACTTGCAGCGTTCTTGACCGTCGTGTGGGTTGTGGTCATCTGCAACGCAATCAACTTGATTGACGGCCTCGATGGATTGGCTGCTGGCATTGTCGCAATCGCATCGCTTTCGTTCTTTTTGTACGGCGACCGACTTTTCAAAGCCGGCTTGTTGGCGGGGGACAACGCGGGCCCACTGATTGCGATTGTGGCGTGCGCAATGTGCGTTGGTTTCCTGCCGCACAACTTTCACCCGGCGCGCATTTTCATGGGCGACTCGGGTGCCATGACATTGGGCTTACTGCTAGCCGCCTCGGCGCTCGTCGTCAGTGGTCGTGCAGACGACGCATTCAGCGGCCAGACATTCTTTTTCTTTGCACCAATCGTCATTCCGTTCGTCATCTTGGGCGTACCGGTTTTCGATGCGCTGTTCGCCCTGTTTCGGCGAGCCCGTTCTCGCCAAGGTCTGGCGACGGCCGACAAGTCCCACTTGCACCATCGGTTGATGCGCCTGGGTCATGGGCAACGACGATCGGTGCTCATTCTTTGGGCGTGGACCGCCATTCTCGCGGGGCTTGTGCTGCTTCCGACCTACACAAACCAGGGCAACGCGGCCATCCCGTTTGTCGTGGCAGCTATGGCCGTGATTCTCTACACCTTGTTTCACCCCGAAATCCGGGGCGCCGGAAAGTCCGAGTCAGGCGGCCAGTCAGGCGGAAATTCAGCCGGTAAAGGCGGGCTAAGTAGGCGTAGCGAGCAGGGGCGACCGGGCCGAGACGGTGTAATCGATGAACCAGCCTGACGCCGACTTCCTCCAAGTCCGGCGGGCCATGATCACGGCAATCGTTATCGGCGTAATCGGGGGAGCGGTTGTCATTCCTCTTGCCATCGGTGCGCTGGCGGCCGCAACTGGCAACCCCGACTGGAAGCAGGCATTTGCAGCGTCGGCACTTGGAACATTTTTCATGGCATCGACGACCATCTGCGTTGCAACTCTGCTCAAGTCGTCGATGTTGCGCGCCGTGACGCTCGGCGTCTACATCTGGAAGTGTTCGTTACTTACTGCAGTTGGTTTGTCACTCGATGTCGCAAAGTTGAACCGCGAACTGATCGCCGCATGCGTCGGAGTATCCGCGGTGTTTTTTGCATCAGTACAGGCTGTTGTGATGACGAAAACTGGACGCACAAACGCGGCGTTTCAACCCCGGGGGGCGGAGACCCTGTGATAGCTTTTCCGCGTAAAGCACTTGGGCGTTGCCCTGGAACTTCCTCTAAAGGATGGCCTTTGCAAGATTGTCTTGCGGGCCTCTCAGGAAATGACGGTCCTCCTTCGTGCACCTGGAAGTTTTGTCCGACAATTGTTGAAAGCCGAACGAAACCTAAATGACGTCGTTTCCGATTCTTGCCGCCCGCGAAGGTTTTCACGTACCTGGTGCAGAGTCGTTTTACCGTGAGCCGTTCATTGACCTTCATGTCTTTGGTCTGAACCTCGGAATCAACCGCACGGTTGTAGTCCTTTTCCTCGCAAGCCTCTTGACCCTCGGCGTACTCGCGCTCGGCTTTCGCAACCCCAAACTCGTTCCGCGGGGTATTCAAAACGTTGCAGAGTTCATTGTTGACTTCGTCCGCGACAAGGTCATCATGCCGACTATGGGCAAGAAGGGCCTTCCATACCTGCCCTTCCTAACCACGCTGTTTCTCTTCGTTCTTTTCTGTAACTGGTTCGGCGTCATTCCGGGCCTCAACTTCTCGGCAACCTCGCGAATCGGCATTCCTCTCGCGTTGTCCATCTGCACCTGGTTTGTTTTCGTTATCGCCGGTATTCGCACTCACGGCGGGTTTGGTTACCTCAAGGCCGCGTTGGTTCCTTCGGGTGTTCCGGTGCCAATCCTTCTTTTGCTGGTTCCGATCGAGTTTCTGACGGTGTTCATTCTTCGTCCTTTGACGCTGACCATCCGACTCACCGCAAACATGATCGCGGGCCACATGTTGCTCACCATGTTCTTTTTAGGAACGGCCTACTTGCTGGAGCGCGGCTCAACCGCAGCATTCGGCGTGGGCTCGCTCATCATGGGAACCGCATTTATCGGTTTCGAAATTTTCGTTGGCGCACTACAGGCATTCATCTTCGCGATCCTCACGGCTGTTTACATCCAGAGTTCGTTGCAAGAAGCCCACTAGTTGTTGAGTGGGTCGGTCTACAGTCGCCTTCGTTAGTTCGCTGTTCAAGTTCTGCAATATTTCCCAACCACAGGAGTACAAGTGATTCCCCTTTTGGCAGAGATTTCCGGAAACATCAACGCAATTGCCTTCGGTATTGCGACCCTCGGCCCAGGTATTGGCCTTGGCTTGTTGATCGGTAAGACCGTTGAGTCCATCGCCCGTCAACCCGAAGCCCAAGGTGCCCTTACAAGCCAGATGTATATCGGTATTGCTTTTATCGAAATTCTGGCGTTGCTTGGTATTATCGTCGGCTTCCTTTTCAGCTAACTAGCCCATGCATCACCAGATGTCAGCCGTGATCCTCGCGGCGTCCGAAGGGGCAGCTGAGCACAGCAACCCGCTTATCCCAGAGCCAGCAGAGCTCATTTGGGGTGCGGTGTGTTTCTTGCTGCTTTTGTTGGTCGCATCAAGGCTCATCTTTCCAAGGGTCAACAAGACGTTTGCCGATCGCTCAACCAACATTGAGGGCAAGCTGACCGAGGCCGAGCGTCAGCGTGCAGAAGCGGCAGAGTTGTTGCGCCGCCAAGAAGCATTGCTGCATGAAGCCCGCGTCGAAGGTCAGAAGATTGTTGAACAAGCACGGTCAAACGCAGACCGCCTTGAAGACGAGCTGCGCTTGCAGGCCGAAGACAAGGCTCAGCGGATCCTCGAACGTGCTCAAGAGCAGATTGGTGCAGAGCGTGATCGCGCTCTGTCAACGCTCAAGAACGAAGTAGGCGTGCTTGCTGTCGATTTGGCAACGCGTGTCGTTGGCGACTCTCTAGACCGCGAGCGTCAACTTCGTTTGGTTGATCAATACATTTCGGAGCTTCCGCGTTCATGAGCCTCAGCCCCAAGACCGTCTCGTTGGTTGAGTTGACCGCGCAGTCTGCGCCGGTCGACTCTGTGCTGAGCGAACTCGGGGCCTTTACTCGCGCTGTGGGTGCGTCGCCTTTGTTGGCACGCACGCTTGCTCAAGCCGACCTTCCAGAAGAAAACAAGAAGGCATTGGTTAGCGATGTTGTGGGTGGCGGTTTTGCTCCACAAACCGTTGATCTAATTGTGTCGGGGGCAAGCAACGCATCGGACAGCAGGTCGGTTGTTTCCGCATTGTTCGACGCCCTGAGCGAACTGAGCTTCGTGTCGGCCGAGCGCACAACAGCAAGCAGCTCTGGCGGTCACGACCTGAAAGCCGTCGAACAGCAGCTGCTCGACATGGCCGACATCGTTTCCAACAGCGAAGAACTTCGCGACGCGTTTGCCAACCCAGGAATTGGTGACGAAGCAAAGGTCAAGGTGCTTGCCGAACTTCTCGGTTCGCGCACGCCGGTTGCGTTGCGCGAGATGTCGCTGACTGCAATCTCGCTTACCCACGGTCGCGGCGTAGATGCGTTGCTTCGCGAGCGAGCCGAGCTTGCTGCAAGTCGACGCAACGCAGCCATTGCCGTTATCCGCAGCGCTGTTGAACTCGACGATGCACGCAAGCAGCGCTTGCTGGCTGCGCTCAGTTCAACTGCCGGCCGCGACATCGAAGGCCGTTTCTTGGTGGACTCAACGATCATTGGTTCCTTGGTTGTCCGCATCGGCGACGAAGTTCTAGACGGCAGCGTCCGTCACAAATTGCAACAAGCGCGTGAAGCGCTAGTTGGGGCATAGGTAAATGAGCCCCATTTCACAGTCTCTTTCAACAGCACAACAGGAGTCCAGGTGACTGACCTTTCGATCAGCTCGCAAGACATTGCAGAAGCGCTCCGACGCAACGTCGAGTCTTTTTCACCAACCGTTTCGCGCGAGGAAGTCGGCCGCGTAATTGAAACCGGAGACGGCATCGCCCGCGTTGTCGGCATGCCCGGAACCATGGCCAACGAACTCTTGGAGTTCGAGGGTGGTTTGTTGGGAATCGCACTTAACCTCGATGAACGCGAAATCGGCTGCGTCATCTTGGGCGACGCGTCTGGAATTGAAGAAGGTCAAGCAGTTCGCCACACAGGCGAAGTCCTTTCAATCCCGGTTGGCGATGGTTTCCTTGGTCGTGTTGTAGACCCACTTGGTCGTCCGCTCGACGGCAAGGGCGATGTTCAGTCAGAGGCGGTCCGCAAGCTTGAACTTCAGGCACCCTCGGTTGTTGAGCGCAAGGAAGTTCGTAACCCGCTGCAGACCGGCATTAAGGCTGTTGACTCCATGACCAACATCGGTCGCGGTCAGCGCCAGCTGATCATTGGTGACCGTCAGACCGGCAAGACGGCAATCGCGCTCGATGCCATCGTTGCGCAGAAGGAGCACTGGGGGACCGACAAGGCCGTCAAGTGCATCTATGTCGCAGTTGGACAAAAGCAATCGACAATTGTCGAGGTTTATAACCAGCTTGAAGCGCGCGGTGCAATGGAATACACAACCATTGTTTCGGCACCCGCTTCCTTCCCGTCCTCGTTCAAGTACATCGCTCCTTACGCGGGTTCCGCGCTCGGCCAGCACTGGATGTACAAGGGCGACGACGCGCTCATCATCTTTGACGACCTCTCCAAGCAGGCAGACGCCTACCGCGAGATTTCCTTGTTGCTTCGCCGTCCCGCCGGACGCGAGGCCTACCCAGGCGACGTCTTCTACCTTCACAGTCGCTTGCTTGAGCGTTGCGCGCAGCTAAGCGACGACTTGGGTGGAGGTTCTTTGACCGGTCTTCCAATCATTGAGACCAAGGGTGGAGACATCTCCGCTTACATCCCAACCAACGTCATTTCAATCACCGACGGTCAGATCTTCGTCGAGACAGACCTTTTCAACTCTGGTGTGCGTCCCGCCATCAACGTTGGTACTTCGGTCTCGCGTGTTGGTGGTGCAGCTCAGGTCAAGGCCATGAAGAGCGTCGCGGGTTCATTGCGTGTTGACCTTGCTCAGTACCGAGACCTCGAAGCGTTCTCGCTGTTTGCTTCAGACCTCGACCGCGCGTCTCGCCGTCAGCTTGACCGTGGTGCACGCCTTGTCGAGATGCTCAAGCAAAAGCAGTTCAGTCCAATGCCGGTACACAACCAGGTCATTGCTATCTGGACTGCACAGCGCGGTTACTTGGACTCCATCCCGGTCGAAGATGTCAAGCGTTTCGAAGCGGAACTGATTGACCACATCGCGTTCAACCACGCCGAGGTTGCCGATGCAATCAAGAACACCGGCAAGCTTGATGACGATGTTGAAGGCAAGCTTCGCTCGGCCGTTGAAAGCTTCAAGGAAACATTCCAGGTGTCGGGCAAGGACGCAAAGGTCATCGAGGACAACGAAGCCACAGGCGATGTTGACCCTCAGCAAGAAGCAGTCAAGAAGCGCGTCGTTACGCCACCAAAGCAGGCTTAGTAGATGGCAAAGGGACTTCGCGAGATCAAGCGTCGGCGCAGTAGCGTCCAGAGCACAAAAAAGATCACGCGCGCTTTTGAACTGATTGCTGCAGCGCAGGTTCGCAAGGCACAGCAGGCAATGGCCGCGTCCTTGCCGTACGCCAATGCCATCACTGCTGCTTTGAGCGAACTTGCAAGTAGTGGTTCAGAGTTGAGCAGTGGTTACTTGAGCGAGCGCGCCGAGCGACGCAACGCGGCAGTCATTGTTGTTACTTCAGACCGCGGCCTTGCTGGTCCGTACAGTTCCAGCATTCTCAAGGAAACCGAAGAACTCATTACCCGGTTGCGTGACGAAGGTGTCACGCCAAAGCTTTACGTAACGGGCCGCAAGGGCGTTGCTTACTTCAAGTTCCGCAACCGCGACATCGAACAGAGTTGGGTTGGTTACAGCGACAAGCCCAAGTACGTCGATGCCAAGGAAGTTGCAAACGTTGTCATCGATGCGTTTCAAGATGGGGAAGTGGACGAGATCTTTGCGGTCTACGCGCACTTTGTTTCATCCATTTCACAACGCCCGGTCGTTCGTCGCTTCTTGCCGCTTGAAGTCGTCGAAGAAACCGAAGAGCTCGACGGCGTCCCAGAGCCCGTTTACAACTTTGAACCAGATGCAGACACGGTGTTGCGTGCATTGCTGCCTCGCTATGTCGAAGTCCGTTTGTTTGCAGCATTTCTTGAGGCTTCTGCCTCGGAACTCTCGGCCCGTCGTCGTGCCATGAGTACCGCAACAGACAACGCCACAGAATTGATCGAAGACCTCACGCGCCAATACAACCAGGCGCGCCAAGCCGCCATTACGCAGGAACTCACCGAGCTGGTGGGTGCCGCCGAAGCCTCAGCAGGGAGTTGAGCCATGTCAGTTACAACAGCTAACAACCCAACAACTGGAACCGGTCGCGTTACGCGCGTTATCGGTCCTGTTATCGATGTCGAGTTCCCTCCAGGCCAAGTTCCTGAGATCAACAACGCTGTCCACGTTGACCGAACCATCGGCGACGAGACAGTCACGCTCGTGTTGGAAGTCGCGCAGCACCTTGGTGAAGGTGTCGTGCGCGCAATTTCCATGCAGCCAACAGACGGCGTGGTTCGTGGCGCTCCCGTCAAGAACACCGGCGCACCAATTTCGGTTCCCGTTGGCAACCAAGTTTTGGGTCACGTCTTCAACGTGTTTGGCAAGGCCCTTGACGACCCAAGCTTCCAGGGTGACAAGACTTGGCCAATCCACCGTCAGGCACCTCCGTTTGACCAACTCGAATCCAAGACCGAAATGTTCGAGACCGGCATTAAGGTCATCGACCTCCTGACCCCATATGTTCGTGGTGGAAAGATCGGCCTGATGGGTGGAGCCGGTGTTGGTAAGACCGTTCTCATCCAGGAAATGATTCGTCGTGTTGCTGACGAACACGACGGTGTGTCGGTGTTTGCAGGCGTTGGCGAGCGCACCCGTGAAGGTAACGACCTTCTTCAGGAAATGACCGAGTCCGGCGTTATCGACAAGACCGCGCTTGTGTTTGGTCAGATGGACGAGCCTCCCGGCACGCGTTTGCGCGTTGCTCTTGCGGCTCTGACAATGGCTGAGTACTTCCGTGACGAGATGGGCCAAGACGTGTTGTTGTTCATCGACAACATCTTCCGTTTTACCCAAGCCGGTTCAGAGGTTTCGACGCTGCTTGGTCGCATGCCTTCGGCCGTGGGTTACCAGCCAACGCTTGCTGACGAGATGGGCCAGCTTCAAGAGCGCATTACGTCGACGCGTGGTCACTCTATTACCTCTCTGCAGGCTGTCTACATCCCTGCCGACGACATCACCGACCCCGCGCCTCACGCAACGTTTGCTCACCTCGACGCAACGACGGTTCTTTCGCGTCAGATTGCATCGCTTGGTATTTACCCAGCCGTTGACCCGCTTGACTCAACATCGCGCTTGCTTGACCCCGCTTACGTGGGGGAGAACCACTACCGCGTTGCTCAGCGAGTTATCGGAATCCTTCAGCGTTACAAGGATCTTCAGGACATCATCGCCATTCTTGGTGTCGATGAATTGAGTGAAGAAGACCGCGTTGTTGTTGCGCGTGCTCGCAAGGTGCAGCGTTTCTTGGGTCAGAACTTCTACGTTGCCGAGCAGTTCACCGGTCAAAAGGGTTCAACTGTTCCGCTGTCAGAAACCATTGAGGCTTTCGACAAGTTGGTTGACGGTGAGTTCGACGAAATCCCAGAGCAGGCGTTCTTCAGCATCGGTGGCGTTGACGACGTGATGGCCCAGGCCAAGAAGTTGGCAGAAGAAGACCAATGAGCGAGGCTCCCGGCGTTGGTCACCGCTTAGACGTTCACATCGTCACGCCCGAGTCCGAGGTCTGGTCGGGAAGGGCACGCTTTTTGCTGGCTCGCACGGCCGCTGGTGACTTGGGTGTCTTGGGCGGTCACGAGCACACGCTGGCTGTCCTTGGTGCCGGCCCGTTGCAGGTTGAGACAACTGAGGGCAAGCGCGAGTGGGCCGTCGAAGGTGGCTTTTTGAGCATCGGTGCGGTTGATGACATCACCCGGGTCGACGTTTTGGCAGAGCGCGTTTTCGATGACCCGAACGCAATCCCGCCAGTCTCGGCTCCCGTGACTCAAGAATCGCTTGCTTCCCGAGAAGACTGATTAATCAACGCTCAGTCTCAACTGAGTTTGCTGCCCGAGGGCCCAATGCTTGGCGTTTGAATCGCTGATTTTTAGTTGGGTTTTACCGGTATTATGATACGGCCTACCCAACGTCACTTATCGAAAGTGGGCGGCCGTGTTTTTGGAAAGAACTGTTTCGAAACCCTTGGCTAGAGCGTTCAAGACCACTCGACGCCGCGCGGCGGGTTCGGCGTTCGCAGTCCTTGTTCTCACACTCGTTCCACCGCTGGCGGATGCCACGGTTGCTGAAGCCACGGTTAACGCAACCGGCGGAAACGGTTTGATCACTGCAATTGGTGACAATTTTGAACGCGGCGTACCGCTGGAAGTGAAGGCGGAGATAACGAACGGTTCAGGCCAGACCACCGGCGTGACCGATGGCGACGGTGAGTTTTCAGTGGTGTTTGCACTTCCCGATGGGTACAGCGGACCGGTCAAAGTCACGGCGACAACCAAGGGGCGCGACGCGGGTGCAGACGTCGTTGTTCCTGCCAGGCCGACGACCACGACAACGGCTACCACGGCACTGACGGTGAGCAAGCCAACGACAACCACAGCGCGGGTTCAGGGCGCGCCGACTTCGGCCCTGCGGGCGGCGGGCGTAAGCCCAAGTTCCATGCCCGTGGGTGACCTCGCCGGATGGAAGCAAGTATTCCGTGAAGATTTCACAGCAGACCTGGCAAGAGGTCAGTGGCCGGGTCCGTATGCGGCGAAGTGGCATTCCTACGACGGCTTTTCGGACACCATGAAAAAAGGGCAGTACAGCAACGACATCATTTCCGTCGACAACGGAGTCATGAGCCTCAACCTCCACACGGGTAGCGACGGCCGACCGCGTGTTGCCGCACCCGTTCCGAATGTCACGGGAACTGCATACAAGGGAATGACTTACGGTCGCTATTCGGTTCGTTTCCGCGCCGACAACTTGCCTGGTTACAAGACGGCCTGGTTGCTGTGGCCGGACACCGACGTTTGGACTTCCGAAATCAACTTCCCGGAAGGGACGCTGGACGGAACAATCAATGCGTTCAATCACTGTCCAGGAGCGGCGGCTAAAAATTGCTCCGCCTTTGATACCAAGCAGTCCTATTCCAGTTGGCATGTTGCGACCATTGAGTGGACTCCGCAGTCGGTGAAGTTCTTTTTGGATGGAAAGTTGCAAGGCTCAAGCGCAGATGTTCCTCACGAGCCAATGCATTGGGTTCTGCAGACCGAGACCGATGAAAGGGGCAATACCGCACCTAACGTTTCGGGACGTGTCCAGATTGATTGGGTTGCGGCCTATGCGCACAACTGATGCCTAGGCACCGGTTGGGTGTTGCTCTGCTTTTCGATGCTGAAACCGCAGGGGAGATTGATTCATTGCGCGAGTTGTTCGGTGATCCGGCCCTGAATCGCATCGCGCCGCATGTGACGTTGGTTCCGCCGATCAATGTTCACGAACGAGACGTGCAAAAGGCAATCGACGTTGTGAGCATGGCTGCGACAACCGTTGCACCGTTGCAGTTGACGATTGGAAACGTGTCCACGTTCTTTCCTGTGAGTCCGGTGCTGAAAGCAGATGTGTTCGGCGATGACATTGAACGCCTAATGACGCTGCGCCGGCAGGTGTTTGTCGAACCGCTGAGTCGCGAGTTGAGTTACGAATATGTGCCTCACGTGACGTTGGCTTCGGAGATTGCAGAAGACCGCGCTGATTGGGCAATTAAAGAGTTTGGGGTATTTCAGCTTGCGACGACCGTGTGGTCTGTCACGATGCTGCACGAGGTCGAACGCGTTTGGCGTTCGTTAGCGTCGTTTCCCCTTGGTGCAGTTTGATTCGGATTCTCTGAGTGCCCGCGGCCGAACATCGCCAGCATTGCTTTGCGATGGAATTGCTCTCAGAAGAATCGCTTGAAGAGACGTTTAATGAGCATGGACACCAGAACGCACACCAGTGCAACGATTACGAACACCGAGGCGCGAATAGCTGCATCCGTCACACGTGTGCCCGACTCGACACCTGAATCGTCCTGGGTTTGACGGAGGCTCTGAACCTATGAGTAGGTAGAGCCAACATGTCCAACATTCGCTATCCACAAGAGCTTCGCGAACGAGCAACCCGCATGGTGCTCGACGCTCTCGAAGACAACCCAAAGGACCGAGGCGCGGTCCGTCGGATTGCCAAACAACTCGCCATTGGTGACCAATCACTGACGTTCCGTCGAGACCACTGTTGCTAGTCGCGAGCCCGACCTGTGGACATTTCCGTTCGGCAGCGGCTGACGATGGCTCAGGGCTCTGCCGCTGTGAAAACAGCCGTATTTATTGGGCCATTCTCCCTATTGGATAAGGGCTCCGTGGCCGGTATCCTTTCGCCATGCTTACGGTGATTTTCATCGCGTATGTCACAACCGCTGCCACCGCAGCAGTCGTCACATACGTGGCAATCCAGTCACGCAGGCCACTGAGGGTCGGCGAGACAGTGCGCTTTATGCGTAGTCAACCTCGCTGAATTCAGCGAGTTTTCTCAAACGGTGCTTCGCTTGAACACGGCGAACCGTGCCGGATTTTGAGCGCATGACCAAAGATTCGGTGTGCGCTGCGTCGGTGCCGTAGTAGACGCCCTTCAACAAGTTGCCGTCGGTGATTCCGGTCGCCGCAACGAAGCAGTTGTCGTTCTTGACGAAATCGTCGGTGGTGAAAATTGCATCGACGTCGTAACCAGCGCCCGTTGCCTTTTGACGATCATCGTTATTGCGAGCCCACAGTCGGCCTTGGATTTCACCGCCCGTGCATTTCACCGCTGCAGCAGTGATGATTCCTTCAGCCGTGCCACCGATGCCAATCAACACATCAACACCCGATTCTGGCCAAAGTGCTGCCATCGAACCTGCGACGTCGCCGTCTTGAATGAGACTGATGCGCGCACCTGTGCGACGCACTTCGGCAATTAGGTCGGCATGACGCGGACGGTCAAGGATGACGACAGAAATGTCGCGCACGCTTTCACCCTTGGCTTTAGCGATTGCCTTCAGGTTGTCTGTTACGGGTCGGTCGATGTCAACAACACCTTCAACGCCGGGGCCAACAACAATCTTTTCCATGTAGCGAACCGGGCCCGGGTCAAGGAGTGCGCCACGTTCAGCAATGGCAACAACACTGATTGCACTGGAGCGCCCCTGGGCAACGAGGGTTGTGCCTTCGACGGGAGTGACCGCAACATCCATGGCGGGTGGTTCACCCGTGCCGATTCGCTGACCGTTGTGGAGGAAGTGGGACTCGGCGTCGGGGGCGCGGTAGCCCTGACCAATAGTGATGCGGCCGTCCATTTGCAATGTGTTCAGCACCACGCTCATGGCTTCGGTTGCTGCACTGCCGGCGCCGGCGGGGTCTCCGCGGCCTTGCCAGCGCGCAGCGGCAAGGGCTGCTGCTTCGGTGACTCGGACCAATTCAAGTGCGAGGTTTCGTTCTGGAGCTTGGCGGACTTTATCGGTCATTGAATCCTCTAGCGATGCTTGGACGCGTCCGTGCGCCGAATCTCCTGGTCGTTTGCGAACTACCTATGCACGCTATCGGGTTCGAGGGTTTGCGACACTAGGTTTGGCGCGATGACCTTGGCCGGAAAGTTCTCAGCGAAAGTGTGGTCGTATTCCAACAGCTCGGGTGACCCGCACATGAACCCTCGCGATGACGGCAGCCTTGTCTTTGTTGAGTCGAGTCGCGGCGGTGGAGCGCAGCTGAAGTGGCATCGACCAGGCGAGGCGGTTGTTTCGTTGCCGTGTTCGCCCGACATTCGATCGGTCTCGTCGTCCGGTGGCGGCGCCGTTGATTGGTTGGACGAAGACACGCTTGTCTATGTGAGCAACGTCAATTCGTTGGTACGCCTCGACATGTCCACTTGGCAGTGTCGCGAATTGGTGACAGCCGGGGAGTCGGTGACCAACATTGCAGTTTCGCCCGACGGTTCGCTTGTTACTTATGTCGATGATCTGCATCACGTATATGTGTCTTCGACTGATCCGAATAAGAGCGAAGTTGTACGTCTCAGTTCTGGAAATGACTTTGCAGTCGACCCTGCTTGGTCGCCTGACTCAAGAGTTGTTGTATGGCATGAGTGGGACGATCCGAACATGGCGTGGACGCAGAGCCGCATTGTTTCGCGCAACGCAGACGGCACGGGGGTTGTGTCGAGCATTGCCGACGACGCTTGTTTTGTTAACCAGCCTCGCTTTGATGAGTCCGGAGACATCGCGTTCATCTCTGACCAAGACGGTTGGCCTGTTCCTGTTTCATCCAACGAAGGGCCGTTGCTTGATGGTCACGATGCGCGCCTTGAGTATTGCGAGCCAACGTGGGGTCCGGGTCAACGCAGTTGGCAGTTCACCGCTCATGGGTTAGTCGCTGCTCGTTCAAACAAGGGATTCGGTGAGGTTGTCTGCATTGCAGATGGCACGGCTAAGGTGAAGATCCGTTGCAGTGCAACTGGGATGCACGCAGCACCAGGCGGTAGCCGCGTTGCGATGATTGCAATGGGACCAGACAGGCCAACTCAACTGATTGTGTTGAACCTTGCAGACTCCAGTGTCGAAGTGATTGTGCAGTCAACGCCTCTTGGCATTGAACAAGCGTTTGTCATGCCCGAGCCCGTTAGCTGGACCGCTACTGACGGGATGGTTATTCACGGCCGTTTGTACGAGCCGCGAGACGTTGAACGTGGTTCTGCGCCAATGCTCGTTTACATCCATGGCGGCCCAACACATCGTTCCGACACGACATATAACGCGCGCGTTGGCTATTTCGTGGAACGCGGGTTTTCGGTGTTGGTTCCAGATCATCGCGGCAGCACAGGTTGGGGTCGTGCGTACCGCGAAGCGGGCTATGGCCAGTGGGGAAGTGGCGATCTTGATGACGTGGCGTGTGGCATGCGCGCTGCAGTCGAAAACGGTTGGGCCAAAGAAGGCGCAGTGATTCCCTATGGAGGCAGTGCCGGGGGATTTTTGGTGTTGTTGTTGATGATGCGACACGCAGACTTGTGCGCAGCAGGCATTGCGCTCTATCCCGTTTGCGACCTGACTCGGTTTGCCGACATCACTTGGCGTTTCGAGGCTCATTATGTCGACTCGCTTATTGGGCCGATGCCCGAGCACATGGCGACGTGCGTGGAACGCTCGCCGATCACCCATGTCGACAAACTCAACTCGCCGTTGCTCGTGATTCATGGCGATAGCGACAAGGTCGTTCCGCTTTCTCAGAGCGAGGGTTTTGTGAAAGCGGCTCGTAGCAGTGGTGCAGATGTGCGCTTCGAGGTGTTTGAGAACGAAGGCCACGGTTGGAAGAGTGAGCAGTCCAAGGTGGCTGAACTGCAATTGATTGAGGAATACCTGCGGGTCAACAACCTGTGGCCCGAACGTGAAAGCATGTTGACGAGTTCCGCAGCCGATGCGGATGGGAGTTGATCTGATCAAATGAACATTTATTGGTGTCCAATGTGCGGGTTCGAAGACAGCGTGAATCACGCGTCGTGCGGCTCGTGTGGCTGCGCGCTAAGCGAAGCGCCCGGGTTGTACTTGTCGCCGACCAAAGATGCCGAAGAGACTGCCTATGAGCTCGAAATATCGTCAGAACAGCGCGCCGGCTTGGTCACAGCACTCATCAGCGATTCCATTCCTCATCGTTGGGACACCGTTGAAGAACTGGTGATTTCCACGGATCACGAAGACGCAGTCGATGCGTTGTTGGACGACGTGCTTCACGAAGACATTCAGATCACCCTCGATGAGTCTGAAGACCTTGACGGTGATAACGAATCTGCAAACGCTGCGACCGACGCTGAGCAAGACGAAGTGAGCGCGCTGTTCAATCAGAACCAAGATGAAGCAACCGCTGCTTACGAGACTATGGACTCGACGTTTCAGTCGGCCGAACGTCTGTTGAATCGTTGGGAGGCTCAAGACGTTGGAACCTTCATTGGCGACGCCACAACGGTTTCGTTAATGCAGGCTCCGCTCGGTGTTGATGATGAAGATTGGGCCGAGGTTGCTTTACTTGCGCGCAATTGCGCGGTTGCA
Organism: Acidimicrobiia bacterium; assembly: GCA_039812705.1. GTDB lineage: Bacteria > Actinomycetota > Acidimicrobiia > Acidimicrobiales > JBBSGY01 > JBDIBA01. The sequence goes on along the minus strand of JBDIBA010000006.1, from coordinate 28,582 downwards.
TTGCAAGACGACGATCAAGCAGATGTTGAAGACCAAGTGAAGGAACTAAGAGACCGCTTGCAGAACTTTCTCTAACAGAGAGTCCATGCAAGCGGTCTAGTCAACGGCTGGCTTTAGATGCTTAGAACGGAATCGCGCGCAACTGCTGCATCGGTCACATCGACAATCGCAATGGCGTTTGTGTCGACGTTCTTTGAGGCTTCAGACAGCTTTGCAAAACGGTTTACGAGAATGCTTGGAAGCGTGCGGTCTGCCTTGTTCCATGCCTTCATTGCGTTTGTGTAGGCCTTTACTGATTGCTCAAGCCCGCGACGACCGATGCTTAGTTCGCCGTACTGGTCGACTGCGTTGCCGATTTGGCGTTCGATGTTGGACAAACGCATTTGTGCAAAGCGGATGTCTTGTGCGGCAACTTCAACACGGTTGCGAACGGCAACCAGGTGGCTGATTGCCAGTGCCGTTGTGGTGATTGCTGCAATGACAAAGAAAACGATGATCGGGTCCATCGGGGCTCCAAGCTCTAAAGAAAAACAAACGAATCCTGCGCCCAATTAATCGTTACCAGGCCATTTGCCGTTTGGGTAGGGGTACCAAAAATATTTATTCCGTGAGAGAATTAGAAGGTCATGTCGAATTCCGCAGCAGAGGCAGTAGAAACCACGGGGGGTTCTTCCGAATCTCCCATGACTCAGGCGGTTCGCCTCGAGGTCGACCGCATTCGTCCGCTTATTCAGATGGACGGGGGAGACATTCATTTTGTCTCGGTGGATGAGGAAACCGGTGTTGTTCAGGTCGAACTTTCCGGAGCCTGCGTCGGATGTCCTGCTTCCTCAATGACCTTAAAGGCCGGGGTCGAGCGAATCTTGAAAGATCGCGTTCCGGGTGTCACTGAGGTAAACGCCGAAGGCGTCGACATTTAGAGACATAACTAACTCAAATGAGGGTAAAAGCCCCTCATGTTTGAGGGGTTGGCAGTTATCGGCGTCGCTTTGATGGGCGTTGAGGTTCTTGGGAGGGACCTTCCGTCCTCCAGTTTTGTTATTGCTCTGATCCTCTTGGGGATTCTGTTTCTTGTGTTCAATCGCAACGGGGGACTGCAACAGACTGCCGGCGGTGGCGCGGGAAAGACCGGGCGAGGCAGGGTCTTTCAATGCACCAGGTGTGGGCGAAACTTCCAGCCCGAACAGGTTGAACTGCTGGCCGGAGGCAATACCCGGGTTACTTACGACGATCGCTGTCCGGGCTGTGGTTGGGACCTGGAATGGGGCGACGCAGACAAAAAGCGCCCCGGCGGAGCCTCGGGTGGCTGGTAGCTGATCGGGGTTTGGGGCCCTTCAGCCAAGACTTTGATAGGAATGGGCTGTGACCTCAGCGCTTACCGACGAACAGCGGACCACACTCGACCAGGCGGTTAACGTCGCCGAAGAGTCCTCGGGGCTGGAATTCGCGGTGATGTTGGTAGATAAACCAGACGTGCAGGACCCTCGGCGCGAAGCCGAGACGGTGTTTGCTCAGCTTGGCCTTCCTTCACGACCCGCCGTCATGATCTACGTCAATACCGTCGACAGGGTCATCGAAATTCTCACAGCATCAGAAGTCGAGGACCGCTTGAGCAATGTCACATGCGAAGAGGCGGTCACTCTGATGACTGGTTTGTTTGCACTTGACGACCTGGCCGGTGGACTGACTCGTGGTGTTGAGTATCTGGCAGATCGCGCCGGTGTAGGGGAACAAACGGGTGCCGACTTGCCGAACATCATCGATACCGACGAGCTTTAGAAGCGGCCCTTTTTCGCGTCACGGACTATTGGCGGCTAAGCCTCTGCTTTGCCCATTGAGTGCTGGCTTCGACTTTGTGTTGGATCCAACCGACCAGTCGCTCGGCCGGTGGAAACACTTTTGCAAGAATCGCCAAACCTGCAAAGACGATTAGCCAACCGGGCCCGGGGAGTGGGACCAGAGCCAACCCGACGATGATGACAACGAAGCCGATCACCACGGTGGCGACTTGAACGGGTCGCCTCCATTGTCCTTCTAGGTGTCTGTCAACCGAGTGGTTTGCCGCATGGAGCTTGGTTTTTAGCCACGACTGTTTGTGGTCTTGAGGCTGGTGGTTGTTACTCGTCAAGGGATGTCTCAGTGTTGAGCTTAAAAACGCATTGTGCGCAAACGCGCAACTCTGTCTTCGGTCGTTGGGTGCGTGCGGAACATGTTCGACATGTTGAAACCCGATAGCGGGTTGATGATGTACGCGGACGCCTGCGCGGGGTCGATGTCCATCGGGACTTGTTGTGCGTAGGCGTCAATCTTCATCAACGCGCGTGCCAACGGTTCGCCATCGTTGATGATGTCGGCACCGGTTGCGTCGGCTTGAAATTCACGCGAGCGGGACAGCGCCATTTGCATGATTCCCGCGGCAAGCGGGGCAGTGATTGCTAGCGCGATTGTGATGATTGGGTTTGAGTTTTCGCGGTCGCTTGACGAGAACGGCAAGAAGTTCGCAATCATCGAGATGGCCGTGCCAAACACCGCAGCAACGGAGGTCAACAAGATGTCGCGGTTCTTCACGTGGCCGAGTTCGTGGGCAAGAACTGCGCGCAGTTCTTCTTGATCGAGAACCTTCAAGATTCCTTCTGTCACCGCGACCGATGCGTGTTTCGGGTTGCGACCGGTTGCAAAAGCGTTTGGTTGCATCTCGGGGGAGATGTAGAGCTTTGGCATCGGGATGTTTGCTTGCTGAGCAAGCTCGGCCACGGTTGCGCGAAGCCAGGGGACGTCGTTGTCTTCAAGTGGACGTGCATGAGCGGCCTTGATGGCCAGCTTGTCGCTGAACCAATACGAACCGCCGACCATTGCCAGAGCGATGAAGAAACTAAAGACGAGCGCACCGCGGCCACCAATGAGCCCGCCAAGGGTGACGATTAATCCACCGAGTCCCGCGAGGAGAACTGCGGTCTTCAAGTTGTTTGTCACTTGTCTGCTCCAAACTTGTTCGGGACATCGGAGTTTTCGTTGATGTCGACGTTGCGAGTGAGGTCCTTGTGCGGAGTTGTGTGTTCGGAGATCGGGGCGTGGTCGCGGGTCTTGAGGAAAGACAACAAGACGCCACCGCCGATTACACCGACAATCAATACAAGTGGTGCCCACTCAGGTGGGTGATAACCAAACACGACGCCCACAATCATCTTGATGCCAACCAATGCGAGGACTATTGCCAGCGCCGGCTTGAGATAGATGAAGCGGTCCATGACTCCTGCAAGCAGGGTCGCCAAGGAGCGCAAACCCAAGAGAGAAAAGGCGTTTGCTGCAAAGACGATGAACGGTGTCGATGTGACGCCGTAAACAGCGGGCACGGAGTCAACCGCAAAGATGAGGTCTGTGGTGCCGATCACGAAAAGCACTGCCAGCATTGGTGTTGCTGCGCGACGGACCTTTCCGCGAACCGTTTCTTGAGTGAACAGCTTGGTTTCTTGGAAGTGCGTTGTCACCGGCATGATCTTGCGCAGCAGCTTTAGACCAAGGTTCTTTGATGGGTCGACTTCTTCGTCACCCGATGTCGCCAGCTTGAAAGCCGTGAAGACGAGGATCAAACCAAACAGTGCAAGCGACCACTCAAACTTCGAGATCAATGCCGCACCGAGAAGGATGAAGATGACGCGCAGGACGAGTGCCGCAACGATTCCCGACATCAGCGCAAAGTGCTGCAAACGGGCAGGCACGGCGAAGTAACTGAGGATCACAACAAAGACAAAGACGTTGTCAATCGACAGTGAGCGTTCAAGTAGGTAACCGGTTAGGTATTGACCCGCTTCGGCACTGTTGCCGAAGAAGAGGATCGGTATGGTCACCGCGAGTCCAATCAGCATCCAAACGACCGATGCAATGGCTGCTTCCTTGACGGTTTCTGGCTTGTGCTCGCGGTGCGAGATGAACTCGTAGGCGATCAGCGCAATGACAACACCAACGGTTGCCGCCCATGCCCACGGCGAAACGTTGAAGGGCGTGGTGGCGCCGTGCGACGCTTCGGCGACAAGTGGCGTTGCGCCGGTAACAAGACTGGAAAGAGACAAGTGGGGCTCCTGAGAGATTTCTGGATTCAGCTAACTAAGCCAAAAACTTGAATAGCTCAGTTAAGCCGAACGTCTCTCCACTCGCATAAGCGAGCGAGGCACCCGGGCCTAAGCCGTGATGACGGATGCTCTCCTGCGGGATACTCCCCTTCGGTTGGGGCAACTATACAAGCCGTCACCTGCTATTTGGCTAAATGAAAGCTGGATTTTGGCTGAAATTCGCGTCCTGGGGGTTTCTGGCCATTTTCCAGACGCGGAAGGCTTGCCTGTGCCTAAGCTCGCCGATGAAACGGTGAAACCCCAACAAATGGAGCTACTTGACTGATGTCAAACGATGCCCTTCCTCTTATCGACCGCAGTACCGACAACCACATGCGCTTCACGCTGGCGGTTGACAAGTTCTCTGCCACAGATCACGACAAGTACATGGCGTTGTCCTTGGCCGTTCGTGACCAGCTGGTTGACCAGTGGAGCAAGACGAGCCAGAACTACTACGTGAACGACGCTAAGCGCGTCTACTACCTCAGTCTTGAGTATCTACTCGGTCGCGCGTTCACCAACAACATCATCAACCTCGGTCTTGAAGACGATGTTCGCAAGACCGTCGAGAAGGTCGGCCTCAAGTGGGAAGACGTTGTCGACATGGAGCGCGACGCCGGTTTGGGTAACGGTGGTCTTGGTCGCCTTGCTGCTTGCTTCTTGGACTCAATGGCAACAATGGCATTGCCCGGTTACGGCTATGGCATTCGCTACGACTACGGAATCTTTCGTCAAGAAGTACGCGGTGGTTGGCAGGTTGAGCAGCCTGACAACTGGCTGCGTTACATGTATCCGTGGGAAGTCGAGCGCGCGCACATTCGCATTCCTATCCAGTTCGGTGGACACGTCGTCATGGAAAGCGATGGCACGGGTCGCATCAAGCCGCGTTGGATTGGTTCCGAAACCGTCATTGGTGTTCCGTTTGACTACCCAATTGTTGGTTACCGCAATGGCACCATCAACACGTTGCGTTTGTGGTCTGCGCGCGCGGTTGAGGACTTTGACTTGCAGTTCTTCAATAACGGTGAGTACGTGCGCGCGTATGAGAAGCGAATCAGCAGCGAGTACATCACCAAGGTTCTCTATCCGAACGACAACATCGAGCAGGGTAAGGAACTGCGTCTGAAGCAGCAGTACTTCTTCATTGCCTGTTCGCTGCACGACATCATCCGTCGTTACAAGTCGACTCACGGTGACATCCGCGGTCTTGCAGGCAAGGTTGCCGTTCAGATGAACGACACCCACCCGGCGTTGTCGGTTGCCGAACTGATGCGCATCTTGATGGACGAAGAGGGCCTTGAGTGGGACGACGCGTGGAAGATCACGCAGGCTGCTTGTGCGTACACAAACCACACCTTGATGCCTGAAGCACTTGAGCGTTGGGCCGTGCGCCTCTTTGAGCGTCTGTTGCCACGTCACTTGCAGATCATCAACGAGATCAACAACCGCTTGTGCAAGTTGGTTGCCGCGAAGTTCCCGCACGACCCTGACCGCGTTAACCGGATGGCTGTTGTTGAACACGGCACCGACGCCCACGTTCGCATGGCTCACCTTTCTGTTGTCGGTTCGCACACAACAAACGGTGTTGCTGCGTTGCACTCTGAACTGCTCAAAGAAACTCTGTTCCGCGACTTCTACGAGTTGTGGCCGGACCGTTTCCAGAACAAGACCAACGGAATTACCCAGCGTCGTTGGTTGGTTGCGTCAAACCCAGAACTGTCTTCGCTTATTGAGTCAAAGATCGGTGGCGGTTTTGCAACTGACTTGTCGCAACTTGCACAGCTCAACAAGTTGGCAGGGGACACGCAGTTCCAGGAGGACTTCTTGCGCGTCAAGGGTGAGAAGAAGCAACAGCTTGCCGAAATCATCAAGCGCGACACCGGTGTCGACGTGGACCCAGAGTCCATGTTCGATGTGCAGGTAAAGCGTTTGCACGAGTACAAGCGTCAGTTGCTCAACGCCATGCACGTGCTGCACCGCTACTTCGAGTTGAAGGACAACCCAGACCTTGATGTTCCGCCGCGTACGGTCATCTTTGCTGCCAAGGCTGCGCCTGGTTACTTGACCGCAAAACTCATCATCAAGTTCATCAACAACGTTGCAGACTTGGTTAACAATGACGTACAGACAAACAAGAAGCTGAAGTGTGTCTTCTTGCCTGACTACCGAATCAGCTTGGCCGAGTCCATCTTCCCGGCGTCCGACTTGTCGGAACAGATTTCAACTGCTGGTACCGAAGCATCGGGAACCGGAAACATGAAGTTTGCACTTAACGGTGCAATCACCATTGGAACCCTGGACGGTGCAAACGTTGAGATTCGCCAACACGTTGGTGAAGAAAACTTCATCCTCTTTGGTGCCAAGGTTGCCGAGGTGCAGAAGTTGCAGCGCGAAGAGTCGTACAACCCTTACGAGTACTACGACTCCAACCCCGCAATTAAGCGCGTGATGGAGGCCATGCTCAGTGAACAACTTGAGCAGGGTGACTACAACGTGTTCCGCGCGCTGTATGACTCGCTGTTGAGCGAGGGTGACCGCTTCATGTGCTTGCTGGACTTCCAGGGTTACATCGAAGCGCAAAAGGTTGCCGATGATTGGTATCGCGATCGTCACGGTTGGGCGGAGAAGTGCATCAAGAACATTGCCAATTCCGGCGTGTTCAGCTCCGACCGCACAATCGCCGAATACGCCCGCGAAATCTGGAACATCGAGCCCTGCCCGGTTAAGTAGTTAAAGAAAATGCGGGCCTAGGGCCCGCATTTTCTTTGTCACGATGGGCCCGCCTGGGCCCATCGTGACGGCCCCGGCCTTCGGCCGGGACGCGGACGCCTTCGGTATCGGTTTTTCTTTCACTTTTCGGCCCCTTCCGGCCCTTTTCCGCAAGAAAGTCTCCGCGATCACGCGCTGGCGAAAGAAATTCGCCGCGATTGCAAACATGTCATCGCGGGATGTCTAGGTCGGTAGGTTTAGGAAGGTGTCTCGTTGACCAAGAGGCGGTCTGAGATCTGGCATTGAGCTTGCGTATTCGCGGAACACCCAGCGGGGCCGGATTAACTTCAGCTCGCTGTTGACAATGCCTTCTTGATTACCTTTACCTGTTCATCAACGCGAAAGACGCTCATGCCCTTAAGTACTTGTTGAAAAAGGGAATCGATCTCTTCGCGGGATAGGGCGCGCAGCTCGCTGACGATTCGCCGGACGTCGGCACCGTTGTTGGCGATCAGCGGAGCTGGAAGCAATTTGTCAATTCCTTTGACTTCGCAAGTGCCAATGGGCACACAGCCTCGCTCGACCGCCTCGAACAGTCTTTGCGTTATCTGACCGCGTTCTGCGTAGCGAGGTGGTGCCAGCAAGACGGTCGCAAGAGCGTCGTCGTATGCATGCTTGGTCTCGTCAAATCCGCAACGTCCAATGAAACGCACGTGGGGCCAACGCTGTCGCTCGGTCCATTTCCCAAGCACTTGGTGACTGAGCTCTATTGCGGGTTTAGCGAAATACTCATCAAACGCTTCGTCTCGTCCGTACTGATTTCCTACGTAGATGAGATCGCAGCTACGATCTCGGTTCCTACTTAGTGGCCACTGAGTGTCGAAAGACATGGGGACTGGGAATAGCAGTTGCCGACAGCCTTGCCGAGGGAAAAACGCTGGTTCGCAAACTGTGACGTTTTCTAGCTTACGAATTGGATCATCTTCAGAAAGGGTTTGATCTTTGTCCCAGACAATAGTGGGTATGCCCTTTTCTGAGTAGTTGCGAATGAGTTCATTCTGGCGGTCGAGGTCGGGTGTATATGACGCGGAGGTTGTCGACACCCCGAAGTTCCTTCCTTCGATCTTCCAGCGCCATTCAAAGAAGATTGCATCAACCGGAGGCAGGCCTGTCTCGTCCCACTCATAGTCTTGCTGGAAGTTTTGGTTGGCCTCAAGAAGGTCGCGATTCTGTTGCAAGAAAACGAGTTGAAACCCGTTTTTCTTTAGCTCTTTGACAAGCGTTGGTCGATGGCTGCGACCACCATCGGGCGTGTTGACGATGCCGTCACCCAGAAAACCCCAAAAGCTGTAACCGAGCCTCATCGCGAAATGACGTGCGACTCGATTGCGATCGCGTCGAGATCCATGGCGAGAAAGGCATCGATTGCGTCTTGCGGTCGCCCAGCAGTTGGACGGCCTTTTACGTTCAGAGAAGTGTTGATCAAGACGGGGATGCCTGAAGCCCGGTAATACCCCTCAAGGATTTTTCGGAGAATTGTGTTGGCTTGGGGCGTAACGGTTTCAACACGAGCGCTGTTGTCTACATGTATGACAGCTGGTACTTCGTTGCGCGCCTTTTCGGTGGCTTGAAGGGCGATGGACATGTACGGGGTCATATGTGCCGGAGAGAAGTAGTCAGCCGCGTGTTCGGCAAGGACTGCGGGTGCAAAAGGGCGAAACCCTTCTCGCTTCTTGATGTCGTTTGCAAGCCGTTCAACGACTTGAGCATCAGTGGCGGCGCTCAGGATGGACCTGTTTCCAAGGGCGCGCGGACCAAGTTCTCCATTTCCATGGAACACTCCGACGATCTGGCCATCTAGCAGCTTGTCGACAATTACCTGAACCAGATCGTCTTGATGGACAGTTGAATTGAGGTTGAGTTCCTTTAGAGAAGCATCGATTGACGTATTCGAGTAGCGCGGCCCAAGGTACGCGCTAGTCAGCGAGTCATCTCTTGCGGGGGAGAAGCGATCCTTAAGCCCATGTAAGGCCGCCCCAATCGATGTTCCGGCGTCGCCCGGAGATGGCGGAACATGTACAGACGAAAAGATTCCTGCTGAAACAATCTTCCCAATCGACTTGCAGTTCATGGCTACGCCGCCAGCAACGTAAAGTTTTTCTCGCTTGGTGTGTTGTTTTGCGAGTTGCGCCAAGTGGACGATTGTCTGTTCGGTGCGTTCCTGTAGAGCTGCTGCAACATCTGCTTCGGTTGGTCCGAGCACCGCACCGGGTTCCCTGAAGCCACCTAGTCGATTTACGGTGTCGGGTTTCAGTCTCGGGATGGAGCTAGTGAATCCCCTTGGATTGGCTAGCTCTCGGTTGACTCGGTAGCCAGTGGGCGTAATTTCGATCAACTGTTGAAAGAGGTCGCGGTGAATACTCGGGTCTCCAAGGCTGGCCAATGCCATGATCGTGCCCTCTTCATCATTGCGACGACGTCCCAAGAGGTCTGTAACTGCGCTGTAGATGTAGCCGAGCGAGTCGGTGGAACGCAGCGCGAAGCACTTGCGAAACCCTTCGCCATCGAAATCGAAGAGAGTCGTAGTGTCCGATTCGCCAATACTGTCGATTGTAAGAACTGCTCCGGGTTCCCAGTTGGAAGACGCAACTGCATAATTGGCATGCGCAAGGTGGTGCGGCGCGCTTGTAACGCGCGCGTTGGGAAATTGGGTGTGCATCGCAGATTGGCGTCGGTTGGCGTTGCGGGCAACAGCGCTAAATGATTTCAGCCGTTTCCAGAAGTATTCCCCTCGGCTGTCGAAGGTGTCTCTTGCCAAGTCCATGGCGCCATTGGTCAACAACGCACTCAGTTGAAAGTTGTCGATCACAAGGTTCACGTCGGATGGCTGGATGCCTGCTTCGTTGAGCACGTAGCCAATTGCATGAAAAGGCCAACCGCCAATGTGCTTGCGGTTCGTGAGGCGTTCTTCTTCAACTGCTGCGACAAATTGATTGTCTCGAAACAGAGCGGCACTTGCATCGTGGCGCATTGCCGAAACGCCAAGGGTCCAATAGGTCACGGAAATCTCGTTTCATGATGATTGTTTCGTTGGAACCATGCGAGAAACGAGTCTCTGATGGTAAGGGGCAGCGAATCGACGATTTGGGCTGCGAGCGCGTTCTGCCCGTTCTTGTGCGCCCTGTACGCGGTGAGTCCGCTGCGGAACTGATCCCAAGCCACAAACCCCGTAGGTTCATCGTCGACGGTGTTTTTCATGACTGTGCCCAGCTGGTCAAACGGAACCGAAATGGATTCCAAATTGGAGCGCGACTCGGATGGGGATTCGAGCGAAAACGCGCGCGCTTGCTCAAGTGAGTCTTCGTAGATGTGGAACGAATCAGCGTGATGTTGTCGAGCACCAACCTCGATGTTGAGCCAACCTGCGACCAGTTCTTGAAGCACCGAGGCAAAGAAGAGGTCGTATGGCAGGCCCAACCAAGCGTCTTGGCTCCTCATGGTCGTAAACATCAATAGCTTCTTGTCACGAATGAGAAAACGATGAGAGAGAGTGCACGGAATGTCTTTGGATCGTGCCGTGTCTTCGCTTGGGTTGAATATCTGAAGGACTGCTCTGCGCGTATCCGGATCTGCCCTCAGGGTTTCGACAAGTGTTGCTAATTGGTCCCCGGCGTTCGGCCATCTGCGAAGACGCGGACCGTAGACGCCGGCTTTGGCGTCGGGATCATGAAACTTACGAAGTGCGGGGTTGTACTGGTACACCCAGTCGTCGTTTGAGCCCATCAGAATCCAGATGGTCTCGGCGATTGCGAACGCCGGGCTAAAGCCTCGGATGGGAGACTGAAACCAACGCTCGTTGGGTCTGTCAATGGTTATCGATAGTCCCGGTACCTCGCGGGTCTTGATGCCACGCGGTGAGACCTCGGCTCCTTCATCGAGAATTAGCTTGATGGCTGATCGTGCAGCATCTTCACAGGAGGAGGCTCGAAGGGTTGTCATACCAGAAGTCCCGGACTCTGGAGTTCAGGTTGATGGTTCCCCATACCGCTTGTTGTCAGCCCTACCTCGTGCTCGCGTCGCAAGTAGCAGGTGGCCGTGACCAAGTTCTGATCGAACTCGGGAAACTTGGTTGTATCCCAAACTCGTGCTGCTGAAGCAACGCAGGCAACGTCAGGGAAAACGCCGTGCATTCTTTCGTACTGGTTGTATGGGGCGTTGTCGTCTCGGATGAACTCTTGAAGAGCAATCGCGCAACCTTCGGACTGTGCAATCGCGAAACATGCGGCGATCATATTCATGCCGTCTACATACGGGTAGCCTTCGTTCGGTACGTTAACGATCGCCGTACCGACTGCATCTACTACTGCGTCGATTTTATGCCGCGTTTCAAGTACCTGCGCGTGGACATCAGCAGAAGTCTCGTTTGAGTTTCTGCCTTGTGATGCTTGGAGTTCTGCCGGTTCGAGGCATGTGGATGTCATGTAGTCAATTGATATTGCAGCGGCCTTGTAGGCGGAACCTGGCTTGGAAAGGCGAATGTGACAACGTTCAACGTCTTTCAACGTTGCCGGTCTGCTTTGGCGGATTGCCTTTAACTGCTTAGTGAGTAGTCCTTGGCACTCGTGGGCGCGGTTTCTGAATCTTTCGAGCTTACTCACGGACATCTCACTAACCACCGAACCGACTACGGACTTTGTCGCGTACCTCTGCAGTTGCTCATCGTTCAGTTTTACGTGCCTAATCGTCGGAAGGCCGTTGCGTCGAAGCAACAGATTTGCGAGCTGTCCGGATGCGGAGACCCATGCATCCTCGAGTGTCAATTGCGCAGGTCCCTTTTCGGACGCGACCCGTTCAATGTCATCCTCAAGGATTGCGGTGTTTCTGCCATCGCCCAGAAGCGGGCGCGCGATTGCATCCACAAACTCATCCCATTGCACGACTTTGCTGCTTGCTGGCAGCGCGAGAAGCGTCAAGTCGCAAAGCGAAGGTACGCGCAAGGACGCAGCTAGGCCCTTGAAAACTTGATGAGTTGCCTGGTCGCTGAGTCCTGATGTCCAGTAGTCAAGAAACTTTGCGATCGGTGCGTTCGGCTGGACTACGCCGATGATCTCCTTGAGATTTGGGTGTCGCCGTCGTTCCGTCAATGCTAAGTACAGCTCGTTGGCCAAGGTTGGCCCGTTGCGGCTTGCGTGCAAGTGAACGAGCTGTTGAATGAACCGGTCATCTGAAAGCGGGACTTGGAAATCTGCGCTCGGTCTTGTTTGGGTTGGGAGTGTTTTTCTGCTGAAAACCATGTTGAAATTGGTGCAAATAGGACAAAAGGTTCATCCACCCTATAGTGCGGCAGCGTTTTTCGCGTAATCGGCTGAGAGAAAGATCTGACTTTGCAGTTTTCGGACAACCCGATCGAGACCGAGGCCAAGTGGCAAAAGCGATGGCTTGACTCGGCCTTCAAGTCAGGCGCTGACGAACCGAAGACGCCGATTTCGGTTGTTTCAATGCTTCCGTATCCGAGCGGTCCTGCTCACGTTGGCCACGCGCGTAACTACATATTGGCTGACACGATCGTTCGGAGGGAGCTGATGAGGGGCAGGCAAGTGCTAAGCCCCTTTGGTTTCGACGCCTTCGGATTGCCAGCCGAGAATGCTGCAATCAAGACCGGGGAGCATCCGTCTCAATACACGGCCGCACGAATTGAAGAGTTTCGGCAGTCGGTCATTGACCTCGGGTTGCTGTTTGACTGGTCTCGCGAAGTTCAGACCAATTCCGAGGAATACACGCGCTGGAATCAGTGGATCTTCAAGCGTATGTACGAAGCTGGTTTGGCGTACCGGGCCGAGGCGCCAGTCAACTGGTGTGGCGGCTGTCAAACGGTGTTGGCTAACGAACAGGTGTTGGCGGACGGTAGTTGTGAGCGGTCCGGTGACGCTGTCGAGCAGAAGAACCTGAAGCAGTGGTTCTTGAGGTCGACGGCTTACGCAGATGAGCTTCTCTCGGGCCTCGAGGAACTTGATTGGCCTGAGCCAATCAAGTCTGCGCAGCGCAACTGGATTGGCAAGTCCGAAGGTTTGGAGATTGCGTTCGAACTTGAACAAGACCGAGGTGCGGCGGAGCCGCTGGTCGTTTTCTCGACGCGCCCCGACTCCATCGAAGCAGTGTCCTTTCTTGCAATAGCTGCCGAGCATCCTCGCTTGAATGAGTTGGCGTACGGCCAGGACGGAGAAGAGGCGATCGCCGTTGCAGAGCGAGTCAGCAAATTGCGTGAACGCGACCGAATAGTTGGTTCTCAAGATGGCAGTTCAGACCGGAGCGCCTTTCTGGGGAGACACGCGATCAACCCGATTACGCAAGAACGTGTTCCAGTTTTCGTGGCGGACTTTGTACTGCCCAATGGGGTGAGCGCGGTCATGGGTCTTCCTCACGAAGACGCGCGAGACATGGCACTTGCACGTCAGCACGGTCTTGAGGCTGCGCGACCCGTTGAGGCTGCGGCAAGGTTCGATGACCGGACTGTCGTGGGGGCTAGGTTGGCAGCTGACAGCGACCAACGTGACCCCGTCGGCGTTTCCGATGACACGCTGAGTCCTGGCGAAGCTCTGATCAACTCGGGCCTTGCGTGGCAGAGCACTCAGTACAGAATGCGTGACTGGCTGGTGTCGCGGCAACGCTATTGGGGTACTCCTATGCCGGTTGTTTACTGCGAAAAAGACGGTCCAGTGTTGGTGCCAGATGATCAGTTGCCTGTCTTATTGCCTCAAGACGTTGAATTCTTGCCGACAGGCGAGTCGCCCCTCGCGACTGCTGAAGAGTTTGTCGAAACGAGTTGTCCTGACTGCGGCGGGCCAGGCCGTCGGGAAACCGACACCCTCGATACTTTCGTGGATTCGTCGTGGTACTTCCTTCGTTATGCGGCCGAACCGGTCGGGACCGATGCCCCATTCAACAAGGAGCAACTAGAGAAATGGATGCCAGTTGACTGGTACATCGGTGGTGCGGAACACGCAACGATGCATCTCTTGTACGCACGGTTTTTCACCAAAGCTTTAGCTGACTTGGGGATTATTCCGTCTGACATGCGGGAGCCTTTTTCCAAGCTGTTCAATCAAGGGACTATCACCTTGGATGGACAGAAAATGTCGAAGTCAAAGGGCAACCTGGTGCGGCCGGAGGAGATTGTGTCCGACGTGGGTGCAGATGCATTGAGGCTTTACCTCCTGGGAGTCACCGGACCTGCTGACAAGCTGGATTGGACCGACGCCGGAATGGCCGGTCCGGTGCGTTTTCTTGATCGTCTGCGGAAAGTGGCGGTGCGCGTTGATGGGCTTGCGCCAAGCGATACGGCGATCGAGAAACGGGATACCGACATGCGTCGTGAACTGCACAAGGCAATTGAAACAATCAATGGTCATTACGATGCCTTCCAGCTTCACAATGTGGTTGCTGCCCAGCAGACTTTGTTGAGGTCAATAGAGCGCTATTTGTCGGCGCCCGATACTTCTCCTAATCAGGAAGTGGCTCGCGAAGCGCTGGAGTCGCTCATTAAGTTGTCGAATCCTCTTGCGCCTCACGTGACTGCGGAGATCGCGGAGCAGATGTTTGACATCGATCTGCTTCATGCGAGCTGGCCAGAACACGATCCGCGATTAACTGTTGACCTTGAACAGACCTTGGTTGTTCAGCACAACGGTAAGTTCGTAGCGAGGGTTGCCTTGCCTGCTGGAGCTGATCGCTCCGGTGCTTTGGCGGAGGTCGCAGGAATTGAAAAGTTGACTCGACGTCTCGGGGGGTCAGTTGAAGAGTGGTTAAGAGTTAACGGTGATGACCGGGTAATCGAGAGGCCGGGATTGTTGAACTTTGTTGGACGTTCGCTCGAAGTCGAGGGCATCGAGCGAACGACTGAGACCACAAGATCTATTGAGAACACCTTTGGACTTGGGCTATGAGGGCGCTGGTAACCGGCTGCGCTGGTTTTGTGGGTAGCAATCTTGTCGACGAACTTTTGAATGCAGGAGACACGGTTGTAGGTCTAGACAGTTTCTCTCCCTACTACGACCCAAAGATCAAGCTCGCCAATCTTTCAAGTGCGCTTGCAAACCCAAAGTTCACTCTTGTCAAACTTGATCTTGCTAACGATCCACTTGGCGAACATTTCGAAGGCGTGGATGTTGTATTTCATCAGGCCGCGCAGCCGGGAGTGAGGTTCGACTGGGCGAACGGCATGCGGGACTACTCAGAAGCAAACGTGGTTGCAACTCAAAGAACGCTCGAAGAGTCCAGGCGCCAAGGTGTTACGCGCTTCGTTTATGCGTCGAGCAGTTCTGTTTATGGAAACAGACCTACTTATCCGACACCCGAGTCGCAGGCGCCAAATCCGTTCAGCCCTTACGGGGTGTCGAAGTTGGCTGGGGAGCAGCTTTGCAGCGTTTATGCCCAGAACTGGGGGTTTTCGACAGTTTCACTCCGGTACTTCACGGTTTTTGGCCCTAGGCAAAGACCCGATATGGCAATGCACCGGCTCATCCAGGCGGCTGTGACCGGTAGTCGATTTCCATTAATGGGCGATGGTCAGCAACGACGCGACTTTACGTTCGTGAGCGACGTCGTTATGGCAAACGTCCTAGCAGCTACGTCAGACGTTTCACCTGGTTCGGTGTTCAACATCGGAGGTGGTTCGCCGGTTGCTTTGGTTGATGTCGTTTCGAAGCTCGAAGAGATCACTGGTAACACGATTGCGTTACTTCAGGAGGCCGCTCCGCCCGGAGACGTCAGCGCAACGGGCGCCTCTATTGAGCTTGCTGGCGTGGAGTTGGGATGGGAGCCGACGACGTCGTTGTATGACGGCCTTGTACAACACGTCAAGTGGCATCAATCGACTGTGAAGTAGCTGAGATGTCGAGTGGGTGTTTCGCTGAATGCAGGTCTTATGGAGCAGCTAGAAAAGCTTCAGAGAGCACGATGACGGCACTTGAAAGTCTTTGGTCGCAGCAAGAGATATCGCCTTGTTCGCCATTAAGGCCGCAAGCCTGTCGAGCGGCACGAGTGAGGGGACTTGGGCGGGTTCTGAACTTGTTCTTGGGTTACTTGCTGCGACGCAGCGCATGCCTGCGGTAGAGCGCCCCGGTTCGTATTGTCGCTTCAGTTCTGCGGCACGTCGCCATTCGGTTTGCATGTTGCGAATCCAGTCCGACATGCCAGGCTCAATCGAGATTGTGCCGTGCGGATCCTGTGCGACAGGAGGTCTCCGGGGGATTAAACCCGACCGTGCAGTTGGCCCAAGAACCGCAAAGGGGAGGTAGGCCGCCATTGCGTTTACTGCGCCGGATGCGGCAACTCGGTTTAGAAATTCGTCTTCTCGGTTTCGGTATCCGGCAAGCCGATGTGACGTAAGGAATACCAAAGTCTGCGCCGTTGTTAGGAGTCCGTCGGTGTAGGTGGCGGCAATGGCTTTTGTTATTGCATCTGACCCCTCGCCGGCTTCGCGGCCCCAAAAAGTTGCGCGTCGGATTGCTGGTTCAACTGGCGTTCCTGCCGCCTTGGCATGTTGGACGTAACGCTCAACTTGGGCATCAAAGCCCGACAAGTGATCCACACCGATTGCGTATGAAGCCAATAGTGCGGCAGTCAGGCGTTCGCCGAGTTCTCCTACGGGAAGTCCCGCAGGCGGGGCAGTGGCAGGCTCTATCCGCAGGAATCCGTTGGGCGCGAGAACAAAGTCTCGTTTGATGTCGAGCAGCCCAGGTTTTCCCGTTTCTGCGTGTCGGCCGTCTAAGAAGCGGTTTGTTCTGCCGTCGACGAACGGTTCTGAAAGCGTCGGCAGGGGAAGAGGATTGAAGTCGGGTTGTCGATACCCACGTTCGATCAGCTCTACAAAGCGGGCCATTAGGTAATCGTTCATTGCGAGAAGTGCTCGGTAATCTTCCTTTGCGGTGTCACCGATTGGGCACGAAGGCGCGACGGCCGATTGCTCCTCTGTCATCTCAGGACAGGCCCATTGTGTTGGGTGTCAAACGAGCGGTGTCGTTTGATTGCAGCACCATTTTGGAGTTTGGATTCCATACCGTTGCACCCGCGATTAGTCCCGTAAGTAAAACCAGTTGTTCAGCAGCCGTCCTGAATTCAGGAAGTCGTTGGATACTCGGGAGGTGAGTGGCTCCCGGGCAGCTACCACGCTTCAGGGATTCCCTACGGGTGACGCGCGCCCGGTGACCGTGTAGTGCTCGGGTTTGTAGGTCAAGGGCGTTTAGTGCGTAGCGATCAAAGTTGGATCGAGCCGCAAGATCGTGCGGAGCATCAAGAATGGCTTGAATTCGCATTGACGCATCGCCAGATGTGTAGTGATGGAGCTCTTTGAATGCATCACTTATTTGGCCTATGAATCGGATTCTCATTGAAGTGGTGGCGTAAACGCCACTGTTAAGTGCGGCCACATGATTTGCTGCGTCGATTCGTATGGTCTCCCAACCGTTCCATCTTCTGGCTGGTGTCACTTGCAGTGGATCTTGTCCGGGATTGCGACTTAACCAGAGCTGCGTTGCCAATTCACCAGCTCGCGTTGTTTGGTCAAGTTCCGCTTGGCTAAGAGCTAATAACGATCTCGCGGACGTTGTTGTGAGGTCTTGACCTGTCAACTTTTCTGGATGCCAGTCAGCTGCAGTACCCCATTGGGATTCTTCAAGTACTGCAATTGATGCACGTACGAAGTGATCGAGCGGTGACCCTTCAACGATTTCACTAAGTGACGTTCTTTTAGACGAGGGAATTGGTGATATCGCCGAAAATGAACGCGGTGAAAATGCAGTACTTAGGCGGTCAAGTGAGCTTTGCGTTAGTTGTTTACTAACCGACAGTTCATTAAGCGTGTCGTGCCAAGTGTCGCGTGTGTTGGCTAGTGAACGTCTAATCGCCAGAGCGACCATGGCGCCACCCAGTACGACGGATTGGCGTCTAGCGATTCTGTAACTACTTCGAGCACTGTCGACGCCTGCGGCACTTGGTGGGCTCAGGAAATCGAGTCGGCGGATCGCGTCGATTGTGGTGGAGTAATCGTTGGCTTCGACCGACTGCACCAATTCGCGCGTTAAGAGTTGCGCTTGTAGTCGTTGCGAGTCGTCTGGCCGTGAGACTCCGTCGGTTTTTTTGGACAGCCGATTATCTGTCATGGGTGATTTGCCTATCAAAAATATAGATAATAAAGTGTGTGCTTATCTGTACAGTATGTCGAGCTCTGCTGTTAAGCCACTGCGCCACGCGTCCACTACGCAGGCAGATAAGCCTGGGAACGGAGTGCAGTTTGGATTTGACCGAGGAGCCAGCCTTGTCGATATTGGTTGCGGTCCGTCCGTGGCTGAGATGCGGGACGGGCGAACCGGCTTGCCCAACCACCGTGCGTTGCGGGTGAATTGTGGCGGCCTGTTCAAATGGCTTTCGGGAATGCCTGCAGACAAGACGCCCGGCGGTGTGACTGCGATGGTGTTCGACTTGATTGGTGGGACTGCAGCTGCCCGAGATACGAACCCGCAGGCTGGATTTGATCTTGTCTGTTTCACGATTCAGGCGTTAGCAGCTGCTGCGAATTCGCTTGGTGTCAAGAACAACTCTGACGCGGAGCAGGGCATTTCGTGTAAGGCAAACACTGAGCTGCAGACAGCGCTTCGCTCGTCATGCGTTTATCAGATCGGCAACGATCAATTGTGCCTTGTGGTTTCTCACGCTGAAGACTCAACAGGGTTCATGGCGAACCTAGCGCGGGAACTTCCGCAAGTGTTCGTCCAAGAAGCGGCCGCACTATCAGCTGAAATCGGAATCGAACGATTGGTTGGGCGGCTTCCGTATGCAGATGCGCACATTGGGTGCAGGGCAGCGTCTGTAACCATCCCGATGGCGACACTCATGAGATTGTCGGATGGGAGTAGTCCAAAGGTCCCAGCCGACAAGGTTGCGCAGTTGACTGCAGGCCTGAGAGCTGAACAATGGTTGTTGGCTGCCAAGACGCAGTGCGTTCTTGGAGTCGGCGTATCGGCAACTCCAGCTACTGGCTACAGAAGCACGGCAATTCCACTTCCGATGGTGGGCTTGGATGCGCCGAGCGTTGTTGGTTCAGCTGCATTCGCCCTGTGGGGCGACTTCGACCGAGCGCTAGGACGATCGCAGACAATGCGAGCCATTGATGCTCGTAATCAAGCTCAGAATTCTGGTTTGACTGAGCTCGACTCGGTCGGACTGATTTGAGTAGCCGTTATGCATACTGAGTTTGAGATATTTGCAGACAAGTTCGATTTCGATCATTCCGACTGTGAGCCTGTGGCGACGCTTTTCGGGAATAGGGCAATGCGCGTTCCGCGCGCAAACCTATTCGTTAAGTCGTCACCTGTTAGTCCAGAAAAGTTCTTCAAACAACGGGCAGTTGCGTCGTGGTTGCAACTCAACGAAATTCCGGCAACCAGACTTGCAGCTGGTTTTAGTGAGGATGCGATGGTGGTGTGCGATCGCCAAGTTGCTGTCTGGGAAGACGCGGGACGTGAGCGCGGAAGTGACTGGTGGAAGTCACCGCAAAAGGCGCGCGAACGGCACTATTCGATCACTGAGGTTTTGTCACGTTTGCATCAATTAAATGCTCGTGACATCTCTTTGCCGCTGTGGGATCCGCTTGCGCGTTGTTTAGAGAAACTGAATAGGATTCGGAGTGGCGAGATTGATCCTGCTGCACGTGAACTGTTGACAGTTCGTTCTATTGAGCAACGCAACCAGCTTGCAGGGTGGCGTGACAAATTCACTGTTGCAGTGCACGCTGACGCTCATGCCGACAACTTCATCAACGGTTTGATCATGTGCGACTTCGACACCTTTGCGATTGGTCCAGCGGAAGCAGACCTGGCGTACTCGTTGATGGTCGATCGACGAGGTGGGGCGCTGACCAAGGGTCTGGCTGCATTCGCGCTTGGCGCATATCCGAAGTCGTTGCGGGTAGACAAAGAACTACTCGAACTGTGCGCCGATATTCACGAGACGCGGATGCTTTGTGGTCTGGCCGAGTTGGCGCCGAGGCATCGTGTCGTGGAGAAGGAGTTTTACGCCGCATTGGGTTCAGTTGTCGATCGTGAGTCACCTCGCATCTGGAAATCACCCCAACAGCTGGCAGAGCTAATTGCCCGCGATGTACTTGACCTGCAGCTTTCGGGATCTCAATTCTCAGGAGGAGCTTTAATATGAAAACGGTAATTGGACTGTCATCTGCGATCGTTACGAGGTGGAATGCGTCGGACGCTAAGCAGTTTCACGAGGTCTTGAATCAGCCTGGCGTGTGTGAGACCCCAGTTTCGCTTGAAGAAGCTGCAGGTCGTATCAAGCTCTATGAGGAACGGTTTGTTACTCACGGGTTGTCTCGGTGGGCGGTACGGAGCAAAGACGGCAGCGAGTTGCTGGGATACGCAGGTTTTGCGCCTGCAACGATTATCGGGAGGCCGGACCGGTTTGAGATTGGAGCTCGCCTAACCCCGGCTGCACAAGGGACGGGTATCGCAACTGAACTCGCGAACTTCTGTTGTCATATTGCACTTGAGACGTTCAATCAGCCGGAAATCTTTGCTTTCCATGTGGAAGGCCTATATGGACGAAATGCTGATGGACGTTCGAGGGTGCCTAGGTTCCTCGCGCACTACGAACATCTCGAACAACAGTTGGATGGAAACGGCGAGCCATTGGAGCTGTATCGAATGACCGCTGACAATTTTAAGTCGTTGGTTGCACAAGGCCTCGCACCCAGTGACTTTCCGGTCAACCGTGGTTCAGCGGAAAAGTCGACTCAATTGGACTTCGCCTGAAAAAACCCCGGGCAATGCCCGGGGTTTTCCAACAACAAAGCGCGGACTGCCTTAGCCAGCGTTGCGCGCGGTCTTTAGAGCCTCGCTCCACCAAGCCAGGTGGTCGCCGAGCATCTTCAGCTTCGGTTCCTGCGCAGGCATGAGGTCGTGGCTGTAACCAACGATGTTCACCTGGTGGCGCACGGGCGCTGCTTCAAGTTCAACCATGACGCCTTGCAGGTGCTCGATGGCACGTGCGCCGCCGGTGTTGCCCCAGCCAACAAATGCAACGGGCTTGCGGTTCCACTCGGCCCAGGTGTGGTCGATGGCGTTCTTCAGCACGGCGCTGTAACCGCGGTTGTACTCAGCCGTGAGAATCACAAAACCGTCAGCTTCGTCAATGCGCTTACCGAAAGCCTCTGCTGCGGGGTTTGTGTACTGACGAGGGTTCATTGCCGGCGATGGGGAATCAAAGAACGGCAACTCGTAGTCGCGCAAGTCAAGCAGCGAAACGTCAAGGTCGCCGCGCGCCTTCAAGTAGTTGACAACCCATTCCGCAACGCCCTCGCTGAAGCGTCCTTCGCGCGTGGTGCTCATGATTACTTCGATCTTTGCCATTAGTTAGCTCCTGAATATTGTTTGCGATTGCGTTATTTGCTTGCGGCCTTGGAAAAAGTGGAAACCGCTTCTAATTGCGAGGTTTGTGGGAACAAATCAAGAACCTCTGTCCCAACAAACTCGTAACCCAGGCCAGCCAGCAACACGACATCGCGCGCCAGCGAGGCCGGGTCACAACTGACCAACACAACTTGAGGGGCATCTATTCCGGCGACAGCTTTTGCGGCAGATTTTCCGAGACCTGTGCGCGGAGGATCTGCAATGACGACATCTGGCTTGGCGGACCCAGCAGGTGAAACCGTTGCGACCTCGGCCTCGATGATTTCAGCAGCCAGGTCTGAAAGGTTGTGGCGGGCGTCTCTAATGGACGACTTGGACTGCTCCACGCACGTCAGCTGGCAAGACCGCTCGGCAGCAACCGTTCCTCCAAGCAAGCCGATGCCGCTGTACAGGTCGATGACCCAGCCGGCGTCGGGGTGGATGCGGGCGTTTACGGCTTCGCAAAGCAGCGCAGCGGCTTGCGGTCCGGATTGAAAAAACGACTGCGCGGAAATCTGCCAATCACGACCGCAAACGCTTTCGCTGATCGTTGCGTTGCGGCCATTGTTTGTGACTTGCACATCGGCCGGCAGCTGCAAGTCGTCGACTTCACCCCTTATCCAGGCTGCGCGTGCAATCGACGAATTGCTTACGCGCAATGTCACTTCGGTTGCGTCTTTGAAATCGCAGTCGAACAACTCGCGGAGTCGGGGGTGCGCGATTGTGCATGCATCAATTGCAACCAAGTCATTGCTTTGCTTCTTGCGCATTGCAACACGGCCGTCAACAACGCCGAAGCGCATGGTTGTTCGATAACCGTCGGGTGAAACGCTTTTTCCCGCAACGACTTCGGGCTGCGCAATCTTTGCAATGCGCTGAAGTGAATCGCGCGCAATGTCGACCTTGAACTGCAACTGCGCATCGGGCGAAATGTGTTGCCACTCTGCACCGCCTGCTTCAAGTGGCAGAAGTGCGCTGGGCTCAACGCGCAAGGGGGAGGACTCGATCACCTCAACGCATTCGGCGCGCACTAGGTCTTTGCGTTCCTCGACAATTTCGACAGCGACGCGCTCGCCAGGAATGGCGCCATTGACAAACATCGTCTTTTCGCCGTCGCGGCGCACGAGACAGTCGCCACCAGCAACAAGTGGACCGCAAACAACTTCAAATCTTTCCGACACGGCAGGAAATCTAGGCGCTGTTTCGCTTGCGGCCTCCGGGGAATAAACAACGGGACTGCCGATGGCGGCCACCCAAACCCAGCGAAGGGCAAGTGTTCAACTCAGCATTCACAGGTTACAGCGTCGGCCAAGGAGCTGGCCTCAAAAGGGGTGCAGTTCGAGCAATACCCCGAGATGCCTCAGGACGCAGATGGCGTCATGAAGGGCCACGGCCCGGACATTGCATGGTTCAAGGACCCGGCAGGCAACACGATCTCGATAATCAAGCCCACCTAAGACGCCCAAGCTGGGCTTCGGTCTGCAAGGCTGAGGCCGATGCTGACTTCCCGAATCGTCATTGATTTTGTTCGCCCCCGGACGACCACGGGGGAGTACCCGGCCAAGGTTGTTACCGGACAACACGTCCTGGTCAGTGCCGACATCTTCAAAGACGGCCACGACGTCTTGTCGGCGCGTGTTAAGTGGCGCGCTGCGCCTCGACACGGCGATGGTCTGCAGGATGAATCGCCGTGGAGTTACGCGCCCCTGCACTTCGTGATGAACGATCGCTGGGAAGGCGAGTTCGTGGCTCCGCAAGAGATCGGCATGCATGAATTTGCGGTCGAGGCTTGGCTTGATCACTACAAGACCTGGATGCATAAGGCTGAAGTCAAGCTTGAGGCTGGGGTTGATGTGTCGGTTGAGCTGCAAGAAGGCGTCAATCTGTTCCGTCAACGGATAGTCGAGGTTCCGGCAAACAGGCCGGAGGACGCGGCGACTCTTCAGCGCGCTGCAGACACGATGGCGGAAGGCAGCTTGACGCCACACCAGCGCATGATCGTTGCTTTTGATGAGGAGACCGCATCGCTCGTCGCGACTCCCGGCGAAACCGATGACATCTCGACCAGTCAGACCATGAAGCTTTGGGTTGATCGTCCGCGCGCTGGGTTCAGCACTTGGTACTGCCTGTTCCCGCGGTCGCTGGGAGGGCTCCAAGGGGTCATCAATCACCTCGATTACGTGCGGTCGATGGGCTTCGACGTCTTGTATCTCACACCCATTCACCCAATTGGCGAAAAGTTCCGCAAAGGCAAGAACAACACGCTCAATCCGTTGCCCGACGATGTCGGGGTTCCTTACGCAATTGGAAGCCGCGATGGCGGTCACTTGTCGGTTCATCCAGACCTTGGAACCATTGATGATTTCGACAACCTTGTTGCGGCATGCCACGAGAGGGGAATGGAGGTTGCGCTGGACAACGCACTGCAGTGCAGTCCCGATCACCCGTGGGTGAGCGAGCATCCCGAATGGTTCAACCATCGGCCCGATGGCTCAATCGCGTATGCCGAAAACCCTCCGAAGAAGTATCAAGACATTTACCCAATCAACTTCTGGCCAGAACGTGAAGAGGACCGCGTTGCGCTTTGGGAGGCATGTAAGGAGACCTTCACCTATTGGATTAACCACGGGGTGAAGATATTTCGTGTCGACAATCCCCACACCAAGCCGCTTGCTTTCTGGTCGTGGTGCATTGCCGAGGTGCAACGTCATAACCCAGAGGTTGTGTTTCTGTCAGAGGCGTTCACTAAGCCAAAGATGATGGCCAAGCTTGCTGAGGTTGGCTTCACCCAGAGCTACACCTACTTCACTTGGCGGACGTGGAAACAAGAGCTCATTGACTACGGAGTCGAAGTGGCCGTTAGTGAAAAGGCCGACTTCATGCGTCCGAACTTCTGGCCAAACACTCACGATTTACTAACGGGGCCGCTGCGCAACGGTTCGGTCGGCGCGTTCAAGTCTCGCTTCTTGCTGGCCGCAACGATGGTTCCCAACTACGGCATCTATTCGGGTTACGAGTTGATGGAGAACGAACCCCTGGCCGAAACCAACACCGACTATCTGCACAGCGAGAAGTATCAAGTGCGAATGCGGAACTTCAACCAGGAACCTTCACTGAAGCTTTACATCACCAAGGTCAACAACTTCCGCCACGACCACCCGGCGATGCACGAACTGGGCAACATCTGGTTCCATCACACGGAGAACGACTCCGTCATCGCGTATTCCAAGCGCAGCCGTGATGGGTCCGATACGGTGCTGGTTGTTGTCAATCTAGATCCATCCAATGCGCAGGAATCGACCCTGCATCTCAACCTCGAACAGCTTGGACTTGGCCCAGATGAGCCATTCTGCGCAGTCGACGAGATCACAGGCCGACCCTTCTATTGGCGAGGTTCACAGGCATACGTGTGGCTACCGGCAGACGATCCGGGTCACTTGCTAACCATCAAGAACAACTGATCCCTAGGAGTACCGAGATGACCGATCGCCGGATCACAGCACCAAGTGGAAACGAGGTCGCTGGAAACGAGTGGTACAAGCGCGCTGTCTTTTATGAAGTTGTCGTGCGCGGCTTTTATGACTCGAACGACGACGGCACAGGTGACATTCGAGGCTTGACTGAAAAGCTTGATTACCTGCAGTGGTTGGGCGTCGACTGCATTTGGTTGTTGCCGTTCTACCAATCGCCTTTGCGCGACGGCGGTTACGACATCTCGGACTACTACTCGGTGCTTCCCGAATACGGAACCGTCGAAGACATGCACGAGCTAATCAATGGCGTGCACCAGCGCGGCATGAAGATCATTGCCGACACCGTCATGAACCACACCAGTGACCAGCACCCGTGGTTCATCGAGTCATCTTCGTCACACGACAACCCCAAGCACGACTGGTATGTGTGGAGCGATGACGACCAGCTCTACGACGAAGCCCGCATCATCTTCATCGACACCGAAAAGAGCAACTGGGCTTGGCATCCAACGCGGCGTCAGTACTACTGGCACCGGTTCTTCAGTCACCAGCCAGACCTCAACTTCGACAACATGGAAGTGCGTCAAGCAATGGTTGACGCCGCTCGGTTCTGGATGGACATCGGTCTCGACGGAATGCGCCTTGACGCCATCCCGTACTTGTTTGAGCGTCCAGGTACCAACGGTGAAAACCTTCCGGAAACGCACGAATACCTGAAGTGGTTCCGCAAGGAAATCGACTCCACACACCCCGGTCGTGTTCTGCTAGCTGAAGCAAACCAGATGCCCGAGGAAGTTGTTGACTACTTCGGTAACGGCGACGAGTGCTCGATGGCGTTTCACTTCCCGGTTATGCCGCGTCTCTACATGGCTGTGCGTCGCGAGCAGCGTTTTCCGATTACAGAGATCCTCGCTCAAACGCCGGAGATCCCTGACAACTGTCAGTGGGGAATGTTCCTTCGCAATCACGACGAGCTGACGCTTGAAATGGTGAGCGACGAAGAGCGCGACTACATGTATTCCGAGTACGCAAAAGACCCGCGCATGCGTTCGAACGTTGGTATCTCGCGTCGCTTGCTGCCGTTGGTCGAAAATGACCGACGAGTGGCCGAGCTTCTCCACGCCTTCTTGTTCAGCCTGCCCGGATCGCCCGTGTTGTATTACGGCGACGAAATTGGAATGGGCGACAACATTTTCTTGCCGGACCGCGACAGTGTTCGCACGCCAATGCAGTGGTCTCCAGACCGCAACGGTGGTTTCAGCCGCGCAGATTTTGCACAGCTCTACCTGCCTCCTCACATGGACTCTGTTTACGGATACCAATCCGTAAACGTCGAAAGCCAGATCCGCAACACCTCATCGTTCTTGCACTGGATGAAGCGCATGTTGGATGTGCGCAAGCAGCACCCACTGTTTGGAACGGGCACATTTGAGGTGCTTCCTGCCGAGAACCCTGCTGTTTTGGCTTATGCCCGCCAGCAAGGTGACGACATTGTCTTGTGCGTGAATAACCTCAGTCGATTCTCCCAACCTGTTGAGCTTCAGCTTGCTCAGTACGCTGGTCGAATCCCGGTTGAGCTGCTGGGTCGCGTTCCTTTCCCTGCGATTGGTGAGCTGCCGTACTTCATCACGCTTGGCCCATATCAGTTTTATTGGTTCCAGCTTTCAGCAGCACCCCGTTCTGCCGATCCAGATGGCATCAGTGAAAGCGTTGGAGAGCCAGCAGCAAGGGAACCCGGAAAGGCCTAGACCGCCGTGGATGCGACACAAATCATCAAAGCGGCCGAGGTCGCACTTCCAGGCTGGCTGGCCAAGCAACGTTGGTTCTCTTCGGGCGACTCTGCTCCACAGTCTGCAACGGTGGTTGACCAGACTTGGATTGTCGACGGTGTGCCCGGACTGTTGTGGACCTTGATGGATGTCGACAGTACGTCTGTGTACCAAGTGCCGATTGGCGTGCGCGAGAAGGAACACATTGGGCCAACGCTTCTTGGTTTCCCGCACGCGCATGTCTGCGAGGCCGAGATTGATGGCAAGACATGCATCTTGTATGACGGCATGATCGATTCGCCTTTGGCGCGCGCAATGTTCAAGGTCGTGTTCGATGGACAGCAAGAAGCCGCCACTGTGCGCCCTGTAGGTGGTGAGCAGTCCAACACGTCGCTGGTTTTTGACAACCGCACAATCGTGAAGTTCTTCAGACGCCTTTACAAGGGCCGCAATCCTGACTTGGAAGTATCCATTGCGTTGACAGAAGCCGAGTTCGCGCACATTGCGCCAGTGTCGGCAACGTGGCAACGCGGGGAGTGGGACTTGGCAGTTGCACAGCCTTACCTGTTTGACGGCAGTGACGGTTGGAACATGGCCATGAACTCTGTTCGAGACTTCTTGCGCGGTGACTTTGTTGCCTCGTCGTCGCCACAGGGTTCGCCAAACAAGATTGTTGATGATTTTGAAGACCCGTCGAAAGCAGGCGGAAACTTCGGAAACGAAGCACACCGGCTGGGGCGCGTGACTGCCGAGCTTCACCTGGCAATGGCAAAACAGTTTGACACCGATGCCTATTCGGCTTCGGCGCTTGCTGACTCTTTGATGCGCGACTTCGATTCTTTGACAGATGTTGAACGCAAGTCCATGCAGAACTTGATTGATCGACTTCGCGAGGTGCCCGACAGCATGGCCGGACGCGCAATCCGTATTCACGGCGACTATCACTTTGGGCAAACCCTGCGGTCCACGTCGGGTTGGTATGTGTTTGACTTTGAAGGTGAGCCCGCTCGTCCATTGCACGAACGACGAATTCTTACTTCGCCATTGAAAGATGTCGCGGGCATGTTGCGTTCCGTTCAATACGCCGGCGCCACGGGCCTTTCTGAACAAACCGAAACAGCACAAGATGACTTGGCGGCTCGAGCAGAGTCGTGGGAGTCCTACAACTGTGGCCGCTTCCGCGAGGGTTATTTCAGCGTGGACGGCATTGAGACCCTTATGCCTTCCAATCAAGAGACACGAGACTTGTTGTTGCGTGGTTTTGAGGTTGAAAAGGCGTTGTACGAGCTTGCGTATGAGCGTGCGTATCGTCCTGATTGGGTTTCCATCCCACACGGAGCTATTCGCAGACTGCTCGCCGCGTAGCGACTTTTAAATCAAACCGCCAGCGTCCAGGCCTTGGTTTCCAAAATCGAGCGTAAGTAGCGGCAAGGTCTCGTCCAAATTCATTTCGTAGCGACGCAGAAGTTGTCGCGGTGAACTTGCACGTGACTCTTCGATTTCTGTAGTCCAGTCGACACGATCGTCTAGCCGGTTCAAGTCGAATACGCGTCTCGTGTGACCGTCTCCGGGGTTGGTTGGAGCGTTGTCTGCCTC
This sequence comes from Acidimicrobiia bacterium, assembly GCA_039812705.1. GTDB lineage: Bacteria > Actinomycetota > Acidimicrobiia > Acidimicrobiales > JBBSGY01 > JBDIBA01. The sequence continues at coordinate 470 of JBDIBA010000006.1, read as the reverse complement.
CCAGCCGGCAAACATTGAGTGCTTGACGTTCCTAAGTGCGACTTGCGCGTCGAACCGACGTTGAGTCCGAGGTTGGTGAGGGCACCTCTTTGGCCCAGATCGAAGCAACGAATGTGGCGTTTGAGGCTCAGCGCCTTGAGGCTGAGTGGGGCATTGGGAAGCTTGGCGGCACGATCGCGGCGCAATTGCCTGAGGACATCTACCGGCTGCGCGGGAGGCGGACTGCCCAAGAAGGCGGCACTCTCGACAAGATCCGGCGAGCGGAGGAGCGAAACACACGGGCGCATGCTCTTCAGGGCCTCACGGACTCACGGCGAAATCTCAGAGCGGCGCGATGGGATGCCGTGAAGGGGAAAGTCGCAATGGCGGTCGCTGGAGTTCTTGTGGGCGTCGGAGTTTGGGGCATCAATTCGTCTCACAGCCGCCGCGGTGCAGCCGCCGACATGAATTCAGGTAGTACCCAACCGACT
>JBDIBA010000005.1:0-62232 GCA_039812705.1 Acidimicrobiia bacterium | reverse complement strand
AACTGTCTGTGGTGTCTGCCTCTGCCGATGAGAGCGAATGCCGACTTCAGAGTACGAAGTCAGCGGTGGCACTGGGCGACTGCCGAGGTGAGCGTGCATCCCGACTGACACGAGCCGTGATGCGCTGAGGCGATATGTAGCGGGCCTAGTTGACGCGGGAGTCCTGCCAGGCGGCGTCCAGCCATTGCCGCACCAAGGTGTGGTGCTCGGCGAAGGCTTGCCACACGCCATGGGCCCAGCGGTGGATCTGCTCGCGGTGCTCTTCCGGCGTGGTTGCGGAATGCACTTCCACCACAGTCGTGGCCCCCAGTGTGGGTGGGACTAGGTGCGGCCACTCCCATCGGTGGCGGCGCTGGGCGAACGCGATGTCGGCGATAAGAGTCCTGGCCTTGGCTGCATCCAGGTTGCGCTCGAGCAGCGCGCGCAGGCTGATGAGGTGCACTCCAACGGATTGGCGGTTGCGTCGGTCAGCGTTGCGGGGATGCTGGACCGCGTAGGTGTCGACGGCGAGGTTGTGAAGCGCGCCATGCTGGTAGTCGGCATAGTCGCGGGCCAGGACCTCGCCGAACAACTGCCAGCACCCGGCGTTGTTGCCGAAGTAGGCGTGAGTGGGGCCGTCGATCTTGGGGACCAGTGCCCCGCAATCGCAGAGGTCCAACTCGGTCGTCGCGATCACCATCAGATCCTGTCACGGCCCGGGGATTCAACACGTGTCCCCCTGGGCTCCACCATCACGGCAACCGCGCGTATCGACTTTTCAAAACTGTTCCTGCAACAAGACGCATTAGCTTCGCGACCATGAGCGCAATGACAAAGGTCGATTTCAAAAAAGAGCTTCCTTGCTACAAGGCCAAGCTCAACAAGTTCGACATCATCGAAGTGCCTGACATGGCGTACTTGATGATCGACGGACACGGCGACCCAAACGGCGGCGAGTTCACCCACGCAATTGAAGCCCTCTATCCACTTGCCTACAAGCTGAAGTTTGCAAGCAAGACCGATCTTCAACGCGACTATGTCGTGCCGCCGCTTGAAGCGTTGTGGTGGGCAGACGACATGAACGCGTACACCGAGGCGCGCGACAAGTCCAAGTGGAGCTGGACGGCAATGCTGATGACGCCGGACTGGATCACGAACGAGATGCTGGATGGCGCCAAAAGCGTTGTAGCGCCCGATGCCGACGCGCCCAACTCGGTCACCGTAAACAAGGTGCGTCTTGAGACACTTTCAGAAGGACTCTGCGTGCAGGTTTTGCACGTTGGCTCCTACGACGAAGAGGGCCCCGTGCTTGAACGCATGCACAGCGAGTTCATTCCGGAGAACAACTTGCAGATGACCAAGCAACACCACGAGATCTATCTGAGCGACGCACGCAAAACCGAGCCCGCCAAACTGCGCACCATCTTGAGGCAGCCTGTTGCAACAAACGGCTGACCGACGGGCTGACTAGCTAGAAAGCCCGTGCGTTGCGGTGTTTCGCGCAGCGTCGGCACCAGTGATCGCTGCACGCATGCTCAACTCTCCGGCTTGTGGCACGTCGGCGTCGGGCGAAATAACAGGGTGATCGGAGTGGAACTGGTTCAGCGCAAATGAAATTGCGTTGTCGACCGTGCGTTCCATGTCTCGCGCCAAACCCTTGAGGCCAGAGCGCTTACCTACAAAGTCAATCTCGTCACAGAAGGGCTTAACAAGCCTTGCCCGGCCGTTCGCACTTGCCCAATCAAATTGAGCTCCCTTCGTGCAAAGAGAATCGCGGACACGCTCCAAGAACTCTGCGTAATAAGCCGCAACGGAATAATCGACAAGGTCAGCGGTCAAGCGGTCGCACAGCTTGGACACACGGTCTAGCTCTTCGATGTCAAGTGTCAGATTTCCCGGACACGCCAGGTTGACGACCCTGCGCATCTGTTGCGAAATTGACTCGCTGTAAATGGGGCTTGCTAGATCGACGCTCTTTTGGTCCAGCATTTCAAGCACGCACGAAAAAACGATTGCACGAGTTCTCACGATTGCGTACTGGAAGTCGTTCTCAAGTCGCTTGGGTCTGGTCCTTTCAAAAGCCGGGATCACCTTCGTGACAGCATCACAAATGGTTTCGACACGGTTCTTCCCAGAAGCCGATGATCCATGAGCACTTGCAGCCATCGAGAGTTGGCTCAGATAGGTGGGCTTGAGCGGAGCGTTTCGAAGCTCAACCTCAAGCGACGTGCGGATTGAGTTGGCCCGGCTGGAGTAATGCCTCACTCCCACCTGAGAAACATCCTTAAGAGTCCGGTTAACCCCGTTGCCCGAAACCCTTCCGATGACCTGTCCTACTCGACCCAAAAATCCACCCGTCATAAGGGTCAAGTATCGCGACGCCGACAGGGGTTAGACAAACCGCCCCTGTAATAAAGGAAGTTTTGGGATCAGTCAGGCTTTTTGGTCGCGCTGATTGCCCCGGCCCTGTCGGCATTGTGCAAGAGGTTGGAACTCAACCAGACCAAGCGCCAAAGGTGGCCGTCGAAATCAACGAAGCCACGCGCGTACATGGTGCCGTAGTCCTGCGCTTCGCCATATTCACTGACCCCGTAAGTGACGGCCCGTCGGATCATTCGATCCACCATCTTGCGCTCATCAAAAACCAACGAAACCACGACCTCGGAAGTATCTCGTGGCGCCAACTCACGTTTCGTCAGGTGCTTGAACCGGCGCTTTGACACCAACGTGACTCCAGCCTGCGCCGTAAAGGCCATGACGACTGCGTCATTGACAAGACCTTGAGTGACGGGCACAAAACCCATGTGCTCCAAAAACTCGACGGACCGCGACAAGTCGTCAACCGGCAAGTAGGTCATCATTCGCCTATCTGACATCGACGTCTACCCCGTTCAAATTGTGAAGTCGCAACCCTATAAGGACAAAACGTTCTGTGCTGAAACTGATTGTGAACGGATGGTGACCAACCGTCTACACCGAGCCGCTGGAGCGAGCAATTGCTGAACGCCTAGCCTGCAATCGTCCGACCTAATTCGACCCCTGCCGGGTCGGATTTTCCGAGCGAGCTGAACCGTGCAATCGGACCGATTACGTGAAGGGCTTTGGCGAGCGCAACCACGTCGTACCGACGTTGTGTCACTGGATCGGCAACATCGACCGGTCGCTCGCTCACTTCGACGGGTCCGCCGGAAGCCTGCAACTGATTGTGCCTGTCCAGGTATTCGGGAAACGCGGAGTCGAGATCGAATCGCGTTGCGTCTTCTACCCCTTTGTCGAATTGACTGACGCGGGTCTTGTCGTCCAAGTCGAAACGAATGGCCGCCGTCGAACGCTTGGCATCGATCACGGGATATGTCCGCAAGACAAAGAAGCCTGGATAAGAACCAAGGTCGTTCTCGCGATCACCCCGACGATTAATGGCGGTCATTGGATTCGCACCAATTCGAATTAGCGCCGTTGGGGATTCGGGAACTTGCCTGCGCGATGCACGCATGTCCCACGGCAACGCTCCATCTGTCAACACAATGGCTTCGTTTGACGATGGGTCTGGAACGATCAGAGGTTTGAATGCAACCGGGTGACTTGCCGAACGCACCAACCAAGGGGCGACGGGCATCCGATCAAAATCTTCACGAGCAATGCCAACCTTTTCGACATCATCGGGGAACTTCCAAGTCTCGATTCTTGAAACGTCAAGGCCGGACTTGCACCGCAGCTGATTGACGACTTCCCGAAAGAGGTTTCCGTTCTCCTGAATCTTGCGGGCTTGTTCGAAGCTGCGACCGCGTAACCGGATGGCACTAACACGAACCTTCATCGAGCAAGTCTCGTCTTCACGACGAAGGTCTCTCCATGTCTTGACTCCAACGGAATCCAAAACAGTCGTCAAGCGGTCAGTGAAAACCGAACCGTCCGAGCGGCCGAGGAACCGGTCAAGGCCTCGTGGAACGGCCGCGCCCGGCAATGGCGCGATTAGCGAAGCCACGTCGAATTGACGAACCGCATCGCGAACCACATCGCAATGAACGTCTTTGATGGCGAATATTGAAGCAATTCCGCCCGCAGATGCGCCCTCGGCCGCCGCCAACGGAAGTCGCTTGCCCAACACATGAGCAAGGCCAATCAAATAAAACACGTGATGACGCCCGCCCAACATCATCAAGCGGCACCCTGGCTTTTGGTTCACGAATGGACAAACTAAATCCATCCACCGATCAATGTCGACTTCTGCCCGCTCGGGCGATCGGACTAGCCAGCACCAACCACCGCAAGTTTGCCGACGACATTGGAGCCCTCGGGTGAAGCACTGGCCAACAAAGACTTGGTCATCACATCAACGACGTGAGCAATCTCCACCACACGGCCATCCGCGTCAGCCGACTTCCAAGACGACTCAAAAAAGCCTCGACCCCAAGTGGCATAACCGCTGGTTTCATAGAGGCGACGGGCGGCTGCGTTGTCGATACCCACACACAACGACAACGAGTCATAACCGCGTGCGGCAACCACGCCTTCGGCTAATTCGAGCAGCTGGCGCCCAAAACCCGAGCGTTGAAAAGAGTCGGCAACGCGAAAGCGCCTGAGTTCAGGAACGATGCCCAAATGCCCGCGGACGCCACCGTGAACGCTTCCGGCCCACCGCAACACCACATGACCAATCAACGTGTCCTGATACTCGGCAAGCAAATAGCTGCTCTTTCCTGAAGCCTGTGCGCGCAGACGTCGTTCGTGCACCTCGGCGGACTCGACTCCCAACCCAACAAGTCTCGCCACGTCCTTCTTTGTGGCTGGCCGCATATTTATGAGGTGCATTACATAGTTATAGCAAAGCGCATGTCACGCCGTCTGTCATCCGTCCCCCGCACGCAACATTGCATGGGACACGCGTGGCACTTCGTCTACGGGTGTCAGGCTGGTGATCTCGGCTTCTGTGCCTGTCAGGTCTGCGAGTCGTTTGGCCTGAGGCATGACACGACCGTCGACCGAACCAACAAGCTGGTTGTACGCACCAAGGGCCGCGCGCAACCCGCGGCCAACGCGGTCGACGTCTGTCAAAGCCTTGGCCAACCGCTTGTGCAGTTCTCTACCCACTTCGACAACTTCGATGGCGTTGGAGTCTTGAGAGTCGCGCGCCCAACCCAAAGACGCCATTCTCAACAACGCAATTAGTGACGTTGGAGTTGCGAAGAGAACCCTGCTGCGCGAAGCGTGCTCCCACAGCGTCGGGTCTGTCATCAACGCTGCCTCTAGCAATGCATCGCCCGGGACGAACATCACACAAAAACCCGGAGACGTGCCGTACGAGTTCCAATAGGCGCGCTTGGCCAATGCATCTACATGGGCACGCACGTCTTTTGCGTGAGCCCGCATAAAGCCCGCAGCAGAATCTGGATCTTGGGCATCGCACGCGCGGTCGTAGGCGCTGTAGGGAACTTTGGCGTCAACAGCAATTGAAACCCCATCTGGCAAACGCACAACCAAGTCTGCGCGCGACGACGCGTTTTCTCCGCCACTGAGCTGCTCTTCAAAGTCCACGTGCTGGACCATTCCTGACACCTCGACAACCCGACGCAGTTGAACTTCGCCCCAACGTCCGCGTGTGTTGGAAGAACGCAAGGCATGTTTCAAAGAGGCAGCCTCAGCACTGACGCGCGCGTTGGATTCGGCCAAATCTCGCAGTTGTTCGCCCAGTCCACCAAGATTTTCTCTGCGTGCAGCCTCGGTCTGACTGAGTGCGGCTTCTAGTCGCGACAAGTTGTCTGCGACCGGCCGCACCATTGCCTCTAGACCCTGACGTTCTTGGGCAGCACTAACGCGGACGTCGGCAAGCTGATCTGCAAGAAGATTTTTCTCTTCTGTGAGTTCTGCGACGCGTTGGGCTGCAAATGCCGCACGCTCTTGATCGGCAACACCCTGGTGTCCCCTACGCGCCCTGGTAACCAGCGCCCCTAGACAGAAACCAAGGCCCACCAGAACCACGCTGACAACGCAGACGGCAACGACAACACCCATTGAATCAACCATTCCCACACGTTATGGAGAGGGTGTGACAGTCATACATCTGACGAGTTCTGACGTTCAGAATGAATAAAGATCGCGTAGCGCCTCAGAATCGGCAAAAGTATGTGGCACCGATATGAACAACATCTTTCTTGACCTATTACTCCTTGGCGCTTTGACACTCATCAACGCGTTCTTCACAGGAAGCGAAATCGCCTTCGTTTCGCTCCGAGAAGGCCAGCTCCAGCGCCTAGAGGAGGAAAGTGAGAAGGGTCGCGCAGTCGCGCTGTTGGCGCGCGACCCCAACCGTTTTTTGTCAACGGTGCAGATCTTCATCACGCTTACCGGCTTCTTTGCATCGGCCGTTGCCGCAGTGTCTTTGTCCGACCCGCTCGCTCGCAAGCTTGAAGAACCCTTGGGGCGCTTTGCAGACCCCGTGTCGCTGATATTCGTCACGCTGGTATTGGCGTTCGTTTCTCTTGTCATTGGCGAACTTGCGCCAAAACGCATTGCAATGCAACGTGCAGAAGGATGGGCAAAGTTCGCAATTCGCCCACTGCGCGGCTTGGCCCAAATTGCGCGTCCGGGCATTTGGGTTCTTGACCAAACAACAAACATCTTGGTGAAACTTGCCGGCGGAGACCCGAAGATCACACGCGAAGAAGTCACCGAAGAAGAAATTCGCGATATGTTGCAAACACAACAAGGGTTCAGCCCAGACCAGCGCTCAATCATTGCCGGAGCGTTTGAAGTTGCCGAGCGCACCTTGCGTGAAATCGTCGTTCCCCGCGGACAAGTCCTCAGTTTTGAAGACAACGTGACTGCACAGGAGTGCTTGGAGCAATTGGTGCAAGCTGGCCACTCACGCGCACCCGTTCACCGCGGCGACCTTGACGACGTGCTTGGGATCATCCACGTGCGTGACCTCATTGGTCACACAAACGGCCTTGTTCGCGATCACGTCCGTGAAGCAACCGTTGTGCCAGAGTCACTCGGGGTTCTAGAGGCGTTGCGCGAACTGCAAAGCATTCGCACTCAGATGGCTGTTGTCATCAACGAACACGGCGGCGTCGAGGGAATCATCACGGTCGAAGACCTTCTTGAAGAAATCGTCGGTGAGATCTACGACGAGTTCGACCTGGACACTTCGCAAGTTGAACGCCACGAAGACGGAAGTGTCGTGCTTCCAGGCGCGTTTCCAATTCACGATTTGAACGACGTTGGCATTGAGCTGCCAGACCACGAGGCCAACTACTCGACAATTGCCGGATATGTCCTTGAACGACTCGGCCACATCCCAACCGCTGGTGAAGTCGCGTCGGGACTCAACTGGAATGTTGAGGTTCTTGACGTTGAAGAACGCGCAATTACTCGCGTTCGAGTGACGCCTGCAGTCGAGGCCGACAAGTCGGAGTCACCCCAAGAAAACGTCTAACGCCTGCGTAGACAACGAACGTCGGGCAGCGCTGCAATCAATGCGGCACTGCTCTGCAGCACGGAGACGAATTACAGGTAGCCAACCGGGTTGACCGGGTTTCCATTCACACGCACTTCAAAGTGCAAGTGAGGACCCGTTGAGTTACCCGTGTTGCCTCCGAGGCCAATGACTTGACCGCGAGACACGTTGGAACCAACGCCAACCATGATCTGGCTTTGGTGCGCGTAACACGTAGCCAATCCGCCACCGTGACTGATGCAGGTGTAGTTGCCGTACCCACTCACCCATCCAGCCTGCACAACCTTGCCGGATTCTGCGGCGTGAAGCGGAGTGCCAACCGAGATTCCAAAGTCTTGACCGGCGTGGAGGCGATAAACGCCGGTGACCGGGTTCACGCGCATACCAAACGGTGACGTCATGCGCGCACCTGGAACGGGGTTAGTCAATGCACCAGGACGTGCAGGAGGCGCTGGAACACCGGGGGTGTCCGACTGACGCAGCAAGGCACCAATGCGGTCTGACTCGGCTTGCAGCGAGGCAATGCGAGCATTGATTTCATCGCGCTTGGAGTCAACCTCTGCAACCAGGGCCGCTTGAGCAGAAGCTTCTTGAGCAACCTGAGCAGACACCGCGTCTAGTTGAATCTTTTGGACGTTGAGATCTGCTTCACGCTGTGCAACGACTGCGAGTGCAGCCTCGGCTTGCTTACGCGCGCCTTCGACTTGCTTTGCCGCATCGTCAGCTTGCCCGCGCAATTCACGGTTCTCTTCGACGATGTGACGACGCACTTCAACAACTTGGTTGATGTACTCGCTTGCAGCCGAGGCCTCACGCATGTCGTCGGAACGAAGTACAAAACTTGCAAGCTCGCTGTCTGTCTGACCGCCAACGTAAGCATTGACTGCTTGTTGACGCATCTTGACTGCGGACTCTTCAAGTTTCGCTTCGGCCTCGGCAAGACGAGCCTTTGCTTCGGCTTCGCGCTTACGTTGGTCATCAACGACCTTTTGCGCAGCTGCAATCTGACGACGAGCATCGTCCATTTGCGCGTTGATTGAGCTGACCTGGCCGTCTAGATCTGCCTTACGAGCCTGGATTTCGCGCATGCGCGTAAGAAGCTCAATTTCTTGCTCTGAGAGCTCGTCGGCCTGATCGGAGAGGTCTGTGATCTGGTTACCGATTTTTGCTTGACGCTGTTTCGATTCCGAACTTGTTGCTGCAACCACCGCTGGAACTGCAGTAGTGCTAATTGCGAGAAGTGCTAACGAGGTAACACCGGCCGTGCGTCGCCAGGTCTTCATTTGAAAAAGCTTAGGCAAGCGAGACGTCTTCACCATGTCTTTATCGGCAAGGAATGTGACTTTTATGAGTCAACCGGGCGACTTCCCTAAGAAGAAAACTCAAGCTTCAAGAAACCTGTGAACCGCCACCAAAGAACCGCCAACACCGACAAGAACGCCCACTACAAGGACGGCAACGCCGGTTCCCAAAGCCTGACCAAAAGTGACTCCAACTTGGTTCAACAGGGTGAAATCTGGACTGTTTGAGACTCGTGTCAGCAGGGCTCGAATGCCTAGTACTGCACCCACTGCCAACAGCGCGCCGAGCAAGCCCTGGAGGAATCCTTCGAGCATGAACGGGACGCGAATGAACCAGTTGGTTGCACCCACCAACTTCATCACGGAGACCTCGCGACGACGAGCGAAAATTGCGATGCGGATGGTGTTGAGAATCAGCAACGAAGCCGAACCCAGCAACAGGACCGCCACGATGAACAAGCCAACTTGCAGCACCCTGGTGATGCGCAACATGGTGCCAATTGATTCTTCGGCGGATCGCACAGACATGACGCCGGCCTGGTCGGCAAAGCGACCCTTTAGGCCTGCAATGAACTTGGTGTCGTTGGGTACAACGCGAAAGGAAGTTGGCATGACCGGCGGGCTGAGCGCCTGCAGCGAGTCTGGGCTTTCGGCCAACACCTTCTTTGCTTCTTCGAATGCCGCGTCTTTGTCGACGAACGTCACACGTTTTACTTCGGGCGAGTTGTCCAGCCCGCTCTTGATTGCATCAATCTGCGTTTGAGTTGCATCTGGGTTCATGTAGATGGACAGCTCTGTGCCACCGCGCCAGCGATACGTTGCATTCGCAACACCTTGACGCACCAGCAGTGCGCCGCCGACAAGCGACAATGAAACGGCAACCGTGAGAATTGCCGCGAACGACATCATCAAGTTGCGACGCAGGTTGGAACCAGTTTCGCGAACTACATAACCCGGTTGCATCAAACTTCCTCGTACTCGTAAGCGCCTTGGTCTTCGTCTCGAACCAAACGTCCGTGGTCGAGCTGGATGACTCGCCGACGCATGGTGTTCACAATGCTCTGGTCGTGCGTGGCCATGACGATCGTCGTGCCAAGCGCGTTAATGCGATTCAACAACCGCATGATCCCCTGCGTTGTGCTGGGGTCAAGGTTTCCGGTCGGCTCGTCGGCCAAGAGGATCATCGGCCGATTGGCAAACGCGCGCGCAATGGACACGCGCTGCTGCTCACCGCCTGAAAGCTGATCGGGGTAGCTGCTTCCCTTGCCGCCGAGACCAACAATCTCGAGAATCTGCGGCACCTGTGCTTGAACAACAGAGCGGCTGGTGCCAATGACCTCAAGCGCGAAAGCAACGTTTTGGTTGACGGTCTTGTTGGGCAGCAACTTGAAGTCTTGAAACACGCAACCCAAATTGCGACGGAGGTAAGGAACCTTCCAAGAAGGCAGCGCGTTGACGTCCTTTCCGGCAACCCAGATGCGGCCGGTATCGGGCGATTGCTCGCGCGTCAGAAGTCGCAAGAAAGTGCTCTTGCCCGAGCCGGACAAACCGACGAGGAACACAAACTCGCCACGATTGATCTCGAGCGAGATGTCCTTTAGTGCGACGTGGTCGTTGTCGTATGTCTTGGTGACGTTTTCGAGCTTGATCATTTTGAGTCTTTTTGCCGTGCCGGTGACGGCCAATGCGTTTAGGAGACTACTTGCGCGCGGGTTACTAACCAGAACAATTCGCGCGCTCCCCCGTCTGAAACCACGGAGGATGACCGCGCTTAGCTACTTTTGGCCACGCTGGGTGCGCCACTGCTGGAGCCAGGCCACGGGAAGCCGTGCCAGCAGTCCCACAATCAATACGGGAAGGAAGAAAACTTCAATGCCGCGAGCAGTTTTCACGTTGTAACGAATTGCCGAACGGTGATGCTCCTTGAGCATCTTGTACGGACGCCGCTTTGTTGAAACACCTTGAACGTGGGTAATGCGCGCACGCGGTTCGTAGACAACTCGCCAGCCCTTCTCGCGCATTCGCCAACACAGGTCTGTGTCCTCGAAATACATGAAGTAACCGTGGTCAAACCCACCAACGGATTCCCACGCTTGTCGCCTGATGATCATGGCTGCGCCGGAAATCCAATCGACGTCGTGCATGACGTCGTAGTTCTGGTCCAGTCGCTTGTAGCGACGCGACCATCTGTTGTTCGGGCGAAACAGAGACAACGCGCCGTGTCCAATGGCGTTAATGGTGCGCGGGAATTTGCGCGCAGAGGGATACACAGAGCCATCGATGTTCAAGAGACGTGCGCCGACCGCGCCGAACTTCGGATTGCTCATCAGTGTTTGCACGGCAACTTCAACAGCGTTGTCGTGCAACACGGTGTCTGGGTTGATCAGAGCAAACACCTGGCACGCGTCATCGAGGCGAGAAACGCCATCATTATTGGCTCGACCAAAGCCAACGTTGCTGCCACGCACAACGGCCACGTCTGGAAACTCGGCCAACAACTGATCGATAGAGCCATCACTTGAGCCGTTGTCGACAATCACAACGTCGTGAATTGGCTGGCCCTGCAATGAGCGAACACAGTTCGCCAGATGTGGCCCTGCGTTGTAATTGACGACAACAACTCCAACCTTTGGAAGCGGCGCGGCCTGGTCCTCTGGGTTCATTGGTCGTCGGTTTCTGCAGTTGCATTCGCACGACGCCAACGCAGGTAGGCCTCCATGAAACCGTCAAGGTCGCCATCAAGCACGTTGTTGACGCTGCTCGACTCATGCTTGGTGCGTTCGTCTTTGACCATTTGGTAAGGCGCAAGAACGTAAGAGCGAATCTGAGAGCCCCAACCGACTTCTGCCTTCTCGCCCGTGATTGCAGCAATTTCGGCTTGGCGTTCTTGACGGGCTCGCTCTGCAAGCTTGGCGCCAAGGACTGCCATGGCGCGGTTCTTGTTTTGCAACTGCGATCGTTCGTTTTGACAACTAGCGACAATGCCCGTTGGAAGGTGGGTGATGCGCACTGCAGAGTCTGTGACGTTCACGTGCTGGCCACCCGCACCAGAGCTGCGGTATGTGTCGATGCGCAAGTCCTTTTCGTCGATGTCGACTTCGTTTGCCGCTTCTTCGAAAAACGGGGTGACTTCCATGGACGAAAACGCCGTGTGTCTTCTTGCTTGAGAGTCAAATGGCGAGATTCGGACCAGCCGATGCACGCCTTTTTCTGACTGCAACCATCCGTAGGCTTGACGGCCTTTGATGATGAAAGTTGCACTGGTGATTCCGGCCTCTTGACCTGGCGACACTTCGTCAAGCTCGACCTCGAAACCGTGGCGCTCGGCCCAGCGCAGCTGCATGCGCAACAACATCTCTGCCCAGTCTTGGCTGTCGGTTCCGCCTGCACCCGAGTGGATTTCGCAGACGGCGTCGTGGTTATCCCACTCCCCCGAGAACAACGAACGAACCTCAATATGGTCAAGCGATTCGGAGATTGAAGCCAGCTGCGCTTCGACTTCCGACTCGACGGACTCATCGCCTTCCTCAACACCCAGCTGCCAGAGCGTTTCGGCATCGTCAATGCGCGACGACAAGTCGTCGTAGTTGTTGATGTCGTCGCTGAGTCCAGTGAACTCGCTGCTTACCTTGCGACCTCGTTCAGGGTCGTCCCACAAGTCGGGCGCTGCAACCTGCTCAGAAAGCTCCGCCAAACGTTTTCGGCCTTCATCAATATTCAAATACTTTCGCGCCGCCTGAACGCGATCTCTGCGTTCACTAAGCGCTTCAGAAAAATCCTTCACTTGTTTCCTTGTCTGGAGGCCGTAACGGCGCCGCGACTCGTGCGCCGTGGCGTCTGGCTATCGACGTCGTTTTGCCTGAGCTTCCATACGTCTTCTCTCGGCCCGATTTTGCGGGACGTCACCATCGTGTTGTCCGCCATTGGGCTGCATTGCGTTACGCGAACCGCCGGCATGTGAATCAATTGACTGCACAGGGTCGTCGGCTGCGGTGAACGTTGCTTCGCTCATGTCTGCTGTTGGTTCGGGTACGGGTTCGGCCACAACGGTTGCATGCATAACAAGCTTCAAATAGTCATCGTCGATTGCCGACATCATCTGGCCGAACATCGAAAAACCTTCGTTCTGCCAAGCAACAAGCGGGTCTTGCTGAGCCATTGCACGCAAGTTGATTCCTTCGCGCAAATAGTCAATGTCGGCAAGGTGATCGCGCCATCGCTGGTCAATCACGCGCAACATGGCTTCGCGCTCGAAGGCGCGCATGGTCTCGGCGCCACCGGGCATTGAAACTTCGCGTTCGGTAAAGGCTCGAAATGCGTCTGCCACAACCACATCGATGATCTCGTCGGCGGAACCAAGGTTTTCAACATCAGATGTTCGCAGGCTGACCGGGTAATAGTTGCCAAGTTCGACAAGCATTGCCTCGGGGTCCCACTCGGTGTTTTCGTCCGTGTAGGTCTCGACAATGTTTTCAACGGTGTGGCGCAACAACGTGCGCGTGTACATGCGCAAATCATCGCCATCTATGATTTGCATGCGCCGCGCGTAGATCACCTTGCGCTGCTGGTTCAACATCTCGTCGTACTTGAGCGTTTCCTTGCGAACCTGGGCGTTCTTGCCCTCCACCTGGCTTTGCGCACGCTCAATTGCCTTGGTGACCATCGAGGCCTCGATCGGCTGGTCGTCTGGAAACGCACGACCCATAACCCACTGCATTGCTCCGGCTGCAAACAGCCGCAAGAGTTCGTCCTCGAGCGAGAGGTAGAAGCGGCTCTCACCGGGGTCGCCTTGACGGCCCGCACGACCGCGCAACTGATTGTCGATGCGGCGAGACTCATGGCGTTCGGAGCCCAACACGTACAAACCGCCAAGCTCGCGAACCTGGTCGCCTTCTTCCTTGCACTGCTGACGGAATCGTGGCAACACCCGCTGGAAGTGAGCCTGGCCTTCTTCACTGTTGGGGTCAAGCCCGGCCGAAATGACATCGCGACGCGCAAGACCCTCGGCGTTTCCGCCCAGCAAGATGTCAACACCACGCCCAGCCATGTTGGTTGCAACGGTCACAGCACCAATGCGTCCGGCCTGGGTGATGATTTCGGCCTCGCGCGCGTGTTGCTTTGCGTTGAGCACTTCGTGGCGAACGCCCTTCATGGTCAACAACCGCGAAAGTATCTCGGACTTTCCGACCGAGGCAGTACCGACAAGCACGGGCTGGCCGTCGATGTTGCGGTCGACAATGTCGGCAACGATGGCGTTGAACTTTCCCATCTCAGACTTGTAGATGAGGTCGCCTTCGTCGGCACGGTCAATTCCACGGTGCGTCGGAATAGGAACAACGGGCATCTTGTATGTGTTTGAGAACTCGGCGGCTTCGGTTTCGGCGGTACCCGTCATGCCCGCCAACTTGTCGTACATGCGGAAGTAGTTCTGCAGCGTGACCGTTGCCCAAGTGTGGTTCTCTTCTTGAATCCGTTGGCGCTCTTTGGCTTCAACGGCTTGGTGAATGCCGTCGGACCAACGACGCCCATCCAAAACACGGCCCGTGAACTCGTCGACAATTTTCACTTCACCGTCAGAAACGATGTATTCCTTGTCGCGGTGATATAGCTCCTTGGCCTTCAACGCCGCAGTTAGTTGGTGCACGTAGCTGACTGCAGACAGGTCATAGAGGTTGTCGACGCCAAGAGCCCGCTCGACCTTTTCGATTCCCGCCTCGGTTGGTGAAACCGTGCGGTTCTTCTCGTCGATTTCATAATCGGTGTCGCGCCTAAGCGTGCGAGCAATACCTGCAAATTGGTAATACAGCTTGGCGGATTCCGATGCGGGACCACTGATGATGAGTGGCGTACGCGCTTCGTCGATGAGAATGGAGTCGACCTCGTCGACAATCGCAAAGTGGTGACTGCGCTGCACCATCTCGGAACGGCTGCGCGCCATGTTGTCACGCAGATAGTCGAACCCGAACTCTGTGTTTGTGCCGTATGTAATTGGCGCTGCGTAAGCAAGTCGTTTTTGATCAGGCGACATTCCGGGCAGCGCGATGCCAACGTCGAGGCCCAGAAAACCGTGAACTCGACCCATTGAGTGCGCGTCGCGACTTGCCAAATAGTCGTTAACCGTGACCACGTGAACGCCAAGGCCGCTGATTGCATTCAAATAAACAGGAAGAGTCGAAACAAGAGTCTTTCCCTCACCGGTTTTCATTTCGGCAATCCAGCCGAAATGAAGTGCCGCACCACCCATTAGCTGCACGTCGTAGTGGCGCTGACCCGTAGAACGAACGGAGGCTTCGCGGACAACTGCAAACGCCTCGATCAACGAGTCGTTCAGCACCTCTTCAATCTTTTCCTTGCGCTGCTTTTCTCGCTGCTCTTTGCGCTGGCGGTTTTCTTCGAGAGCCTTTTCGTACTCGGCTGCTTCTTCTGGGTGAAGCTCGGCTTCATCGGTTTCAGCCGCGCGCTGCAGCTCAAGGTCTTCGTCGTGTGCTTCCTTGGCTGCCCTCTTGTCAAAGTCACCAAGTGCTCGGTCTACCCGCCCGCGGAACTCTGCCGTCTTAGCGGCCAGCTGCTGGTTGGAAAGACGCTCCATCTCTGGGCCCAGGGCGTTGATATCTGGAACAAGAGATGCAAGTGCGCGCTGCTTGCGACCCTCACCTGCACGAAGAAGTCTGTCGAAAATACCCATGATGGCCGCAACCTTACCGAGCCGGGGCCTTTAGCGGCTCGCGCTTCGACCACGAAACATCAGATGACGACATGACGCAAGTACCGTGCGCGGCTGACCTGGTCTTTGACCCCACACCTGCCTGCCGGCCGCGGTGAGTTTCACCGACTCGCCCGCACAGGACTTACTTCTAAGCCGCACCATGATCAGCGGAAAAACCGCCTTACGTGGGTCGTTTCGCCTGCGACTGGCATCGACTTTCAACCACAGACCCGCGCACGGTGACCGCAATTGTAGAGAAACAACAGCGCCTACGTCTTCCGAGCCAGACACCCGGCATAGATAAACCTTGCTCCGCCGTCACGCAGGACCCCAGCAGCGGTCGTCAATGTGGCGCCAGTTGTCACCACGTCGTCAATCAGCAAGACCGCTGGGCCAGGAACCGAACGTCGGAGGCGCAATGCCGGGCCATCAAGGCGGTCACGACGAGTTTTCGTTCGCTGGCCCACGTCGTCACGACGACGGCTGAGCAACCCAGCGGAATCAACGTTCAGCCTCCTCGCAACCTGATCGGCCACCAGGCTCGCGGGTTCGAAACCGCGGTGCCTCAGCGATGCCTTCGAAGAAGGGACCCAAGTGACGACATCGAAAGAAAACATGCCGACCTGGCCGGCAATCTCGGCGGCGGCCCAACGCAGCGAGTCTCGCCTGTTCTGAAACTTGATTGCGCGCACCAGTTGGGCACCAAGGTCTTCATACAGCGTTAACGAAAACAAACCGTCAACGCCCGGTGGCGCCGATGCGACGCCGCCCGGAGCCTTGACTTTTGACCCACACACCTGGCACGGCGCGACACCGCAAGTACTACATAGTGGACAAACTTCGGGATACAGCATCTTTCAGAAATTACAAAGGCCCTGTGACAGAGCTCCTGAAATCAACACCGAAGAAGGTGTCATCAGGAGCTGCTGCCGACAGAACCTTTGGATTCGCTACCTAAGTTTGGCTATTGGGAACCAACGAGGCCCTCAGACAGAAGCCGAAACAGAACAGGTCAGCGTCGTACTTCCGCCCGCACCGGTGTGAACCCACTGGAAGGTGGCCCTGTGGCTAGCGCGGGTTGAATCTCCACGGAATACTCCTGGAGACGCAGCGCGAGCCCTTCCGTTAATCTTCACACTCTTGATTCGGATGCTTTCGTTGCGAGCCGAGTCTCGGCGCGTCCAGGTCACATATACGCGGCGCCGTCCGTCTTTGTACTTGGTGACGCGCATCTGTGCCCAGTAGTGCACCTGAGAAGCCCAGTCCCCGCATTGGTCACTCGCCAAACCGACAGGCCAGCTGATTGCCGGGTTGGCACTCTGCTGTGCAGCGTTCGCCGTCACGGTTGTAACAGGCAGCAAGACGGCTAGCGAAAGAACAATCGCCGCAAGCACTTTGGGCTTGCGTCCGGTTCGATTGAACCGTTGGCGGGCAGATGAAAACGCTTCGGACAAAAACCTCATTAGAAGCTCCAATCTGGATAAAACCTGAAAAGTTGCCAAAACCTAGCCGTCAGTCACCCCGACCACGCAGGCACATTTTCGGATTTGTCTGATTGTCACAATCGCAACATCGAGACCTTGTTACCGGGCCTCACCCCTGCGCAAACGGCACTTAGTAACGGTAGGCGTCAGGCTTGTACGGACCGTCTGGGTCGACACCGATGTACTCGGCCTGAGCGTCGGTAAGGCGTGTCAGTTTCGCACCGAGCTTGTCAAGGTGAAGCCTTGCAACTTGCTCGTCAAGTTTTTTGGGCAATGTGTAAACGCGGTTCTCGTAGTCGGCCGAGTTTGCAAACAGTTCAATCTGAGCCATGACCTGATTGGAGAAACTGCACGACATCACAAAGCTTGGGTGGCCGGTTGCACAACCAAGATTCACAAGACGACCCTCGGCCAAGAGAATCACGCTGTGGCCGTCGGCAAACTTCCACTCATCAACTTGCGGCTTGATCTCGTTGCGCGTTGCACCCGCGCTGGTAAGGCCGGCAACTTCAATCTCGTTATCGAAGTGGCCAATGTTGCAGACAATTGCGTTGTGCTTCATGCGTGCCATGTCGGCCGCCGTAATAACGCCCATGTTTCCAGTGGCTGTGACAAAAACGTCTGCGGTGTCGAGAACGTCTTCGAGCGCACAAACCTGATAGCCCTCCATTGCCGCCTGCAGCGCATTGATCGGATCGATCTCAGTAACGATGACGCGGGCACCTTGACCGCGCAATGACTGCGCACAGCCCTTGCCAACATCGCCATAGCCGCAAACAACAGCAACTTTCCCGGCGAGCATGACATCGGTCGCGCGCATGATTCCGTCGACCAAGCTGTGCCGACACCCGTAAAGGTTGTCGAACTTGGATTTTGTGACGGAGTTGTTGACATCGATTGCGGGAAACAGCAGTGTTCCGGCATCCATGCGCTGATGCAGACGGTGCACGCCGGTTGTCGTCTCTTCACTGACGCCGCGAATGCCATTTGCAATGTTCGTCCAGTAGTTGCCATTTGACACAACACTGCGACGGAGGGTTTCAAGCACGATGCGGTATTCGTCGCTGTCGTTTGAACCAGCGTTGGGAACCGCGCCTTGTTTTTCAAACTCGGTACCCAAGTGAACCAACATTGTCGCGTCGCCACCGTCGTCAAGAATCATGTTTGGGGTGGCGCCCTCTGGCCAACGCATTAGTTGCTCGGTGCACCACCAATACTCATCAAGAGTCTCGCCCTTCCAAGCAAACACAGGAACACCGCTTGGCGCCTCGGCGCTTCCGTTTCCAACAACGACGGCCGCAGCTGCGTGGTCTTGGGTGGAAAAGATGTTGCAACTGACCCATCGCAACTCGGCACCAAGCATGTGAAGAGTCTCGATGAGCACAGCCGTCTGCACAGTCATGTGAAGACTGCCTGCAATGCGCGCACCAGCGAGTGGCTTTTCACCCGCGTACTGCTCGCGGAGTGCCATCAAACCGGGCATCTCGACTTCGGCCAGCTCAATTTCCTTGCGACCCCATTGCGCAAGAGAGAGATCGGCGACCTTGAAGTCGTTGTCCTTGAGCACGCGATTACCAGTCATGACGGTCACTCTATGGCCGGACCGCTGGATGTGCTGTTCGCTAGCGCTCGGCCAGCGCCATTCTCAGTTCGGAAAGCACGATGGCAGGCTCGCCCGTCAACCCCGACGCCTTGGCCGCAACCATTGCCACGTAATCACCGATCAGCATCAGGTCAAGCACTTGAGCAAGCTCGCCTTCACCGGCTGCCTCGACTTCAACAATGGCTCCGACGTATGGCGCAAGGTAGCGATCACAAACCTCAAACCGCTGCGCAATCTGTGGATGTTCCTCGCTGTGGCGAAGATTGATCAAAACACAATTGCTCATCAACCCGTCGGTTAAGGGCTGCAGCGACCCAAACCCGCGCGCTCCCCAACCGGCAACTTCGTGAAAACACACATCAGGCTGCGCCGCCCAAAATGCGGGCACTTGCGCAACGGCATTCAACTGAGTTTTCCAACGCAATGCAGATGCACAACCCAACGCACCGGCTGCGTGGATCATCACGGTTCGCCCCGCCATGTCCTCTGCAATGCTTTCGGCAAAGTTTCCAGGCTCTGACAATTCAGTTACGCGTTCGCGCAATTGTGTCACGGCGTCTTCAACCCACTGCGATGCGCCCGGAAACAGACCAATGGTTTCGAGCATCGACAGCGCCGACACGGCCATCGCAATCATTGCTGCCTGTCCACTGCTGAGCTCGCGAGCAAGACGCAAACAAGGCGCTCCCCACAAACCCGCGCGACGACCCAATTCTCCTCCGCAGGTAACGGCAACAACACGCGCACCGCGGTTAGCCGCTTCGCTTGCCGCTTCAACAACTTCTTCGGAGTCGCCTGAGAACGAAAGCGCAAAGACAAGCGAACCTTCACCGACAAACGCCGGCACTTCATAAGAACGAACAACCGTCACAGGAACAGCCATGTATGGACCAGCCGCCGCAACGACAACGTCGCCGGCAATGCCCGCAGAACCGACACCGATGACAACAATGTTCTCAACTCGCTCGCGCTCGGGCAGCCCTTCAACCCGCTTCGCGAACTGATATGCGCGCTGTGCATGGTCTGGCATTGCCAACAACGATTCGAGATTTGCGCTCATTGCCTACTCCTTAACGCCGGTTTGGATTGCATTGCCAGCCTTGATCTGTGTTGCGAAACTTTGCTGCTCGTCATCGGTTACGGCGCGAGCTGACTCAGGCAACAAGGCCGCGATCGAGTCTTTGACTTCGTACACGACGCCGAGCCGCTCGTTGTAAAACACGCTTGCACCTTCAAAAAACCACAAAGGTTGTTTGTCACGCGGACAAACAAGGACCTTGCGAAGCGAAGCGTTGATCACGTTGGCTCGTTACGCCTTGTCGAACATGGCTCGAACCTCGCTAACGCGCGCGTCGACTTCCTCGCGTGTCGGCGCCTCAAGATTCAAGCGCAACAGAGGCTCTGTGTTTGATGGACGAAGCGAGAACCACCAGTCACCAAAGTCAACAGTCAGTCCGTCAAGACGGTCTTGTTGTGCGTCTTTGTATTGCTCGGCCACGTAATCAATTACACGGTTGGTGTCAGACACCTTGGTGTTGATCTCGCCCGATGCTGCGTAACGCTCGAGCGGTTCACGTAGTTCTGAAAGTGGCTTGTTTGCCACTGAGACCATTTCCAAAGTGATCATTGCGGCAATGATTCCCGAGTCTGCAAAGAAGTTGTCGCGGAAGTAGTAGTGACCGCTGTGCTCGCCACCAAACACTGCGTTGTTCTCTGCCATCAAGCCCTTGATGAACGAGTGGCCAACGCGTGAACGAATTGGCTTGCCGCCGCGCTCTGCAATGACCTCGGGAACGGTCTTGGAACAAACAACGTTGTAAACAACGGCTTCGCCGCTGCGCTTTTGCAAAATGGAGTCAGCAACCATTGCGGTCGTGATGGAACCTGAAACCAGCTGTGCTTTGTCGTCCACCAAGAACACACGGTCGGCATCGCCATCGAATGCAAGGCCAATGTCTGCGCCAACTTCTAGAACGCGCTTTTGAAGGTCGACAAGGTTCTCCGGCTGAATGGGGTCGGCTGGGTGATTGGGGAAAGTTCCGTCAAGTTCGGGATACATGATCTCGACATCGAAGGGCAGGCCCTCAAACACCTTGGGTGCAACCAAGCCACCCATGCCGTTTGCAGTGTCAGCAACAATCTTCAAAGGACGAAGGCTTGACGTGTCAACAAACGAGCGAACATGGTTAACAAAGTCAGCCATGACGTCTTGTTGAGAGAGCGTTCCCGGAGCATCAACGGTTGCTGGACCGCCGGCGATGATGGTGTCTTTGATCGTCCCGAGGCCCGACTCCAAACCGACCGGGCGCGCACCTGCGCGACACAGCTTGATTCCGTTGTACTGCGCGGGGTTGTGCGATGCCGTGAGCATTGCGCCCGGAGCATCGAGGTGGCCCGCAGCAAAGTACAAGAGGTCTGTGGAGCCCATGCCAAGGTCAACAACGTCAAGGCCTTGGCCGGTAACACCCTTTGCGAAGCGCTCGACAAACTCAACACCCGACGGGCGCATGTCTCGGCAAATGAGGACGCGACGAGCACCCTCCTGCTTCATGAGGTGAGCAAATGCAGCGCCCGTTGCTTCAACGAGGTCTGCGTCTAGTTCGTCTGGAACCGTTCCTCGAACGTCATAAGCCTTGAAAACGGTGTCGATTTGCGCCACGGAAACTCCTAGTTGGGACAGTTGGCCTTGCCCTCACCCTAGTGGGGCGAAAATCCGTAAGCAGGAGTTATGACGTCGCTCTGAGCTGGGCGTTTGCCTGTCCCTCTCCATTTTCTTCGCCATTTTCTTCGCCGCGACGGCGGGCACTCCAGGCCAACCAAGCAAGTCCACCAATACCCGTCAGCGTTAACCCGAGGCCCAGGTAATCAACAGGCGTGCGGCCATAGCGAAGCGAAACCGTGTTCTTGGTGGGCACGACAACCATCGAGTTTGGCGTGACCCGATAAACCTTTTCGGCGCCGGACACTTGCCAGTTCGGGAAATACGACATCTTGACGAGAACCGGCACACCAACCTTGTCGACATCAAAGGTGATGCGATCATCGCTTTGCGAAATGTTCGACACCGTCACGGGGTCAACCGCCACGCGCTGAGGCTCATCGCTTGCGTTCTTGACGCGCGGCCAGTTCTTCGGACCGTCAGCCGCCAAGACAACATCGTGTTTTGACGAGTCTTGAAACCATGTCGTCGAGTTGTCCAACCAGATGTCGCTCTCGCTTCGCTTTGCGCGTTCGCCCTCGTTCTCAGCATCTGATGCAATGCGCGGCTGCGACTCTTCGTCGCTCATGACAACAGGCAGGTTTGTCAACGGAGACACCATTGCAGACCCGGCAACTTCGTAGATCTGCCAAGACCTTTCCTGGCCGTCGCTTGTGCTCGCAGCAGGAACACTTGCCAACAGCGAAAGCCGCGGTTCTGACTGAGCTTCTTGTTGTGCCGTCTGACTGAACGTCATGTAGTACTTGACGCCCATCATCTGCAGCTTGTCGACACCGCCTGCAATGTCGAGCTCTTCATAAGGAAGCCCGCGCATGGCACGCGACGGCACAGCCGACAACTCACTTTGATTCATGAAGTGATACGGCACCGACGCCGAGGACTCAAAGTACAAACCTTCCTCAGAACCAATGCAACCCTTGGTGAGCGTCGGGAGACGCATCAACGCCATCGGCGTTCCAAAGCGGTTGAGCTCTGATTCGTATTCCCAAAGGGCTCGACCACATCCGTTTGTGCGGCCAATCTCATCCATCTTCTGCACGAGTGCTTGAAACTCCGGGTAGGCCTCTTTGCGTTCGTAACCCGAATAGTTCCACTGTGCCCAACCCGGAATGAACGACGCTTGGTCAGTTGATTCGGAAGTGTGCCAAATGTGCAGAGGCACCTTCCACCAGTTCGGTGCAACCAGTGAAGACGCAACCCACAAGAATGCAGCGGCGAGTGCAACGACTGGACTTACCAGCGCCATGCCTTCTGCAATGTCTCGCGAATAACCCCCCGCCCTTTTGCGTAGCGCACGCACACCGTCGGCTATTCCCCAACCGAACTCTGCAATTGCCAGCGCGGCCAGCATGTAAAGACAGAAGAACCAAAACGGCAGAAAGCGTGCATTCCACAGACGACCTTGCGGCGCCAACACGTAAGCCGCACCCCAAATGGCCGTCAGCACGGTGAAGAAGATGCCGATTCGTCGACGGAAAATCAGCGAAAGCAATGCGCCGACGGTTGCCAAGACGACAATCGAAAGCATTGCATTGGGGAACAAGGCATCGGCGTACGTGTAGATCTTCTCGCCATACAGCTCGACAGCGCTTGCAACAAGCTGACCACTGGAGTCGCGCAGCGGCTGCATCTTTTCCCAGCCCATGTCGTTCATGTAACCCATGCGCAGAACAAACGGAACGAGCCACCACGAGGCCAACATTGCGCCGACCACGACAACCAGAATCGACCAACGCAGCGGGATCCATCGCTCGCGCAACACTGCACCTAAGCCCGACTTCTTTGGCTTTCCTGCATCCGGTCCACTAACCGCTGTTGTGCCAGCTGGCGTGTCAGCTGTTGTGTCAGTCATTACAGTGCTGTTTGCGTCCAGCTGTTCTTCGATCTGATGAACCAGCTGTTCGTGTTCGGCCTTTGCTTCGTCGGTTACGTAAGGATCGTCAAGACCGTCAATGGTCGCCGAGCGTGGAGCCGCGCGCTTGCCAGTGATGAAGCGCATCAGCAACAACAGGCACCCGCCAACAAAAGCAAAGATGGTCGGCAAGATGTGACTCATAACAACGAGTCCGAACAACAGCGCGGCTAGTGCTTTGCGCTTGTTGCTGTGCAATCCATTAGCAACGACACCGAGGAACACCATTGCCAACGAAAGCGCGATGGAGAACGCAAACTCTCCAGCAAGCGTGGAGGCAATGTTTCCGCCAAAGATCGTGAAGCCCGTATCGAAAAGAAACGGAAGGGTTCCGGCCGCCAAGCAGGCAGGCACCGGAAACGGCAAACGTGCCAACCGTCCAAACAGGTAGGCGCAAAACGGCAACGCCACCACTCCACTAACGCTCACCAACTTGAAAGCCACATTGGTAGGCATGATGAGATCCAAGAGCAGGATCATGATGGTTGGCAACGGGAAGTAGAAGTGCAGCGCCGGAAAACCGTTGTACCAATCGGGCGACCAGCCGGTCAGTCGACCGTGGGGCAACAAGTGGTCCCTCACGTAGGTGGGGAGCCAAACGTGGGCGCCCATGTCACCGCCTGCCGTTGTCGTGTTTGCAAGCAGCAAATCGGGACGCAGTTGGATGAGTGTGAAAACCGTTGCAAAGAGAACAACGATTGCTGTCAACAGCTGAGGCAGCGCAGGAACGCTAAATCGGGGCAATCGCATAACCGCGCCAGCTTTTCATCTACCGAGCATCCGCGAAGCCCAAACCGCCAAGCAATCAGCGAGCCTCGAGACCCTAGAAACGCGAACGGGGCACCTGTCTTAGACAGATGCCCCCTTCAGCGGAATACTCCCCAACCCCGGAAGTCGCTCAGACCCGAACAGCTCCAAGTACAGCGTCGAGGCTTACTGCCTCGCCGTTGCTCTCCCACCACTTGGTTTCACAAGCAGAACAGCTGCGCATGATGAGTTCGCGATCGCCCGACTTGAGAGTGATTTCCACCAATTTCTTGTTCACGCATACTGGACAGGGCATCCGTGCCACCTCTCGTCTTGGTGTGCCACTCCTTGGCAACAGGTTCTTATCGTCACTTTGCGTGGTCATATGAGACTTATCCACACCGAGAGTGCACGAATCTCAAAGTTTCCTGCTCACGAGCGCGTCGCGGCCACCAGAGCTATTGACGCGTACGCACCCGGCTATTGGCGCGTACGCACCCGGCTATTGGTAAGAGGCCACCTGAAGCAGCGCAATGGCTGTCATGTTGAACACCGCATGGGTGATTACACAGGGCCCAATCCTGTTGAACTTGGCCCGAAAAATACCCAACGTGATGCCGACGGCAAATAGACCAATGAACTGCAAGGGCTGGGCATGTGAGACCGCAAAGATCAGCGCCGAGGTGATAACTGCCGCAACCATCGAGAACCGTTCGGCCATGGCGCCCTGGACAAACCCACGGAAGACAAGCTCTTCAACAAGTGGGGCTCCAATTCCAATGACGAGGACCAAGACGGCCAGCTCCCACCCCGCGTAACCCAAGATGATGTCCTTGGCTGGGTCTGAGAGGGACTTGTATCGATCGGGAGCAAGCAGCCTGATCGGATAAAACACCAAAGGAACCACCAACAGCTGAAGGCCAAGCCCGGCGGCGATGCCCAGTGGAACGTCTGTCTTCTTGAAATGCAGGCGGCAAAGGTCCAGCAGCCTTGCCGACCGCTTGCGGGCAATCAAATAAGGGAAAAGAAGGATGCCAATCCACAATCCAATTGAACCGCAAACATTCACAGCCAACGCTTCGGCATCACCAGCGATCGCATAACCAACCAATTGACCTGCAACCGATGTCATGACGCCGACCATTGCCGTGGCAATGATCACAAGCACCAGAGTTGTCGGCGGGATTCCCCAACGCGGTTCGTTGTCACTCACATCGGTTGAAGATGGCTCCGACGACGGGGTCTCACTTGGAAACTCTTGAGTGTCAGATGGGCTGATTCGATCGTTGTCCATTGTTCTTTCGATCCTACGGCCCAACTTTGTGATTCGTTGGCGCCTACCATGGCCAGCCATGAGCAGGCAGAGCCCATTTCGTTCTCGTAATACCGGCAATGATCCCCGAGACGCCCAAGAAGAAAAGCGGGACAACAAGCCCGAGGGCGAACAAAGCATGCGCTGGGTGATCTTCGTTGCAATTGGAATCCTCGCACTGGTTCTCCTTGTGCCGGGTGCCCTTGCAGAGAAGCTGGACACTCGCCGTTACGACGAGTTCGTTGCAGCCGTCCAAAACAAGGACTCCAACGCACAGCGCGTTACATCTGCTTCCATCGAGAATGCAACGGGTGTCATCACCTACAAGCAAGGCGACAAGAAGTACCGCGTCAACGGACCGGTGTTTGTGTCCGACCAGCAGGTGTCGCTGTTGCGCGACAACAACGTCGAAGTCACGTTCAAAAACCCGACGAACAACGCGCTGACCTCACTACTCCCATATCTACTCTTCTTCGGCGTCATCATTTTCTTTTTCATGCTGCTGCGTCGCCAGACGCAAGGTCAGATGAACGGCATCATGAATGTCGGCAAGTCAAAGGCAAAGGTGTACACAACCGAACGTCCAAAAACGACGTTCGACGACGTGGCTGGCTACAAGACCGCCAAGCAGGAGATCAGCGAAGTTGTCGACTTCCTGAAAGACCCGCAAAAGTTCGAAGAAATTGGAGCGCGCATTCCTAAAGGCGTTCTCCTTGTCGGCCCTCCGGGAACCGGTAAGACACTGATTGCGCGTGCAGTTGCCGGTGAAGCCGGCGTGCCGTTCATGTCGGTAACCGGTTCGGACTTCATGGAAATGTTCGTCGGCGTTGGTGCAAGCCGCGTTCGCGACCTTTTTCAGACGGCTCGCCGTCAGGCACCTGCAATTGTCTTCATTGACGAAATCGACTCCATTGGCCGCAAGCGTGGCGCAGGTCTCGGCGGCGGTCACGACGAGCGCGAACAAACGCTGAACCAAATGCTCAGTGAAATGGACGGTTTTGAGGCTGCCGAAGGTGTCGTGATGATGGCGGCAACCAACAGGCCAGACATTTTGGACCCGGCCTTGTTGCGTCCGGGGCGCTTCGACCGCCAGGTAGTCGTTCCGCTACCCGACCTTGAAGAGCGTCTGCCGATTCTCAAGGTTCACGCCAAGGACAAGAAGCTTTCACCAGACGTAGACCTTGAACTAGTCGCGCGCGGTGTTCCCGGAATGAGCGGTGCCGACCTTGCAAACCTCGTCAACGAGGCCGCGTTGCAAGCGGTTCGTCGCGGCGCACAACAGGTACACATGGCGGACTTCGAAGCCGCGCGCGACCGGGTGATCATGGGACAACGTCGCGAATCAACCGTGCTGAGCGACGAAGAAAAGGAAAGGGTTGCATTCCACGAAGGCGGACATGCCGTCCTTTCTTACGTGTTGCCGAACGCAGACCCATTGCACAAGGTGACGATTCTCCCTACGGGCATGGCACTTGGCGTCACCCAACAGGTTCCAATCGAAGAACGCCACATTTACAAGCGCGCCACTATCGAGGACAGCCTTGCCGTGCGCATGGGCGGTCGCGTTGCCGAAATGCTCATCTATGGCGATCTTTCAACGGGAGCCAGCAATGACCTTGAGGGCAACACAAACCTTGCGCGCAAGATGGTTACCCAATGGGGAATGAGCGACAAGATTGGTCCGGCTGCATGGGGCGGTGAAGGCGAAGTCTTTCTCGGCGACGACCTGCTTCATTCGGGTTCCAAGTTCAGCGAGCAGACGTCTTCGATCGTCGACGCGGAAATGAACAAGATCCTCCGCGATTCCGAAGTGCGAGCCACCGACCAGCTGACCACCCACCTGGGTGGCCTCAAGGCCGTTGCCAAGGCCCTTTTGGAACACGAAACGATTGACGGTGAAGAAGTCGCCCGCCTCGTCGACGAAGCCTTCGGAACCTCCGTTCACCCCGAGAAGCGCGAGCGACACTTCACTGCTCCACTGCGCAGCACAAACGAAGTACGCGACGGCGTAGTCGCCCTCGGCCCAAGCACCGGGGAAAGCAACACCTCCAACAACTAGACAATTCCGCCGTTACGGCAAATTCGGACAAAGTCTGCCCAGTCGTCAGGTTGCGACATAAAGAGTTCGCCTTGGCGTATGTCAATAGCGCGCCAAGGGCCTTAGGATCGCACGTCTGTGACAACAACTTCCGACGCCCCCACGTCTAGACCTACCCGCAAGGGCATATCGCCTTGCGTTCGTTTGCGCCCGCCCGACGCAATCACAAGGACTCCAGACCTCGTTCTTTTCTGCGACCTGAGCAACACCCTCGCTCCCCCGAGCACTTTGCGCGACTTTCTGAAGTGGAAAGCAAACATCGACCGCTCGACGCTCAAAGACATGGCCCATGGCGAACAAGGCGTCGAATGCGACTCGAGCATTCGCAGCGTTGGCCTTTGCACGGACTCCCAGCGACGCGGCGCCGAGCTTCGCTACATGTACGAGTTGATGTGGTCGAGGCGGCCAGTCGATACCCTGCAGCGAACACCTGCAGGCTTCGCCAAGCGTCCGCTTGAGTTTTCAGTTGCCGACATGGAGCGATTTGGATCAGAACGCGCGTCTCTCTATCACGGCGTTGTAACAAGTCTTCACGGTCTCAAGCGCTACACGCGTGAACGCCTTGGCCTGGAGCTGGCCATCGCCGTTGTCACAAACACTCCAGAACCAATTATTCGCAGGACCGCACTCATGACGACCGGCGCCGTAGATCTTCTTGAGGGTCAGAGCTACAAGGATCGTGAGCAGGCCGACGGAGCCGTGCTTGCGTGCGCCGACGGTGAACACGTTGGGTCAGACACAAAGCCTTCACGCGTAAAGGCAATTCTCGACAACTACGGCCTCGGCGTGAATCGCGCCATCTTTATGGGTGACGGATTCAGCGACGAGCCGGCAATGGAGTTCGTCTCGAAAGGTGGTGGCGCAATCATTTGCGTGAGGATGGCAGAGACCATTGACCGTGAATACAACGGCCTTCCGCTCACCAAAAAGCAGATGCAACGCGACCTTCACGACACCGCAACACACAAACTGATGCGCGCCGAAATGGCCAGCACTGGCGCGCTATTCCGCGTTGTGACTGGAAACTACGCACAAATCAACGGTCACGTCTCAAGTGCAGAGCGACAAATTCGCAGAGTTATCAGCGAACAAGCTCGCCGCATCAGTCTGTCGGGTCCGCCCAGCCTTCAAATCTCGCCCGGCTTGGACCACGGCGCACTGGCCGGCTGACCAACTAGCGACCTGACTGACCAGCAACCTGACTGACCAGCAACCTGACTGACTGTTAGCGCTCCTGCAGATAGGCCCAGCGTTGGTTTCCGACCATGGAAACAGGGCCGGGAAGAGTGCGCGACGCAATCACTTGTGCACCGTTTTGTCCGTCAACACGTATCTCCAACGGTGCATCTTTGGGCAAGCGTCCCTCGTTACGGAGATCCAAAATGACTCGACCCTCGGCAGGGACTCGCATCTCAAAAGGTTCAATGGCTTGACGGCCAGTTGCCGAAACCGAAACCTGGACTCCGACTTCTGCCGATGACGTGTTGACCAGGCTCAACACGTCATTGCCCGGCGCGGAAGGGTCTGACGGCGGCGAGAACCAACTGGAGCGAGGCAACGGCGCTGGTCCGGCGATGAACCGGTCGACCTCCAAGCGTTCCGAGCTCTGCGTGGTTTCGGCCGCAATACGCCCCGAACGCGTTGTCACAATGGTTGTAATCCAGCTTCGCCGCGTCACTTCTGCACCCGTGTCAATCAACTTCAGCGAACGCGGGCTGACCACGATTCCTTGCATGTTCTTAGGTGCAATAGAACCCACATCTGTGTTGAACGAAACATCAACAACCGCGGGATCAAAGAACGGGTTGAACAACGCAAGTGTTGTCGAAGCACCCTGAGAAGTTGTGTTCTCTGTGAAAACGAGGCGCGACTCGGCCCGGTTCTGACAATTCACCGGCGCAACGGTTCCGTTGTAGGCGTGCGACACAACTACGCCGTCACGCGGAACGCGAACCGTAGAACCCGCAGGAGCCTTGGCAACCAAGTCGGACGGCCCAAAAGTCTTTAGCTCGCCCGCGCCAAACCCAATGCTTGCCTCGGTCGAACGATCTGACGTTGCCACCACGAAATCGGCCGACCCACTGGCACCCGTACTTTGGATAGCTACGCGTCCAGAGGGAACCGTCAGTGGGCAAAACCAAGCCTGGTTTTCGCCCGAACGCGAAATTGCCGGCAGCGCATCACTGCCCTCGCGCGTAAGTGAAGTACCAAGCAAGCCAAACAACAACAGCAATGTGCCAACGGCTGCAAAGACAATCAAACGCGTGCGTCGGCTTGGTCCAAGATCTTGGTGAAGGACATCAATCATGCGAACCGCTTTCGCCTTGGCAGATACGCAATTGCGATGCCGATCACAAGGATCCAAAGCGTTGCGGTGATCACCTGACCAATTGCAAACCAACGAGGTGCCACAAAGTCCAAACTGGCCTCGCCGCCATTGCGCGCTTCAAACGTGTTGGCGAACAAGTTTGCTCCGCGCGGAATGCGAGTGCCATCCACGCGCAATTGCCAGGCAGGCGACGACGCCATCAATACCTCGTAAGTGCCGGCTTCCAGACGACCTCGCCATCTTGAATGGTCATCGCCGTTCAGCGCCACAGGAACAATCGGAGACCATTCAATGTTCTCCCAGACCCGCACGTTTGGATCACTTGCGACTTGGCGCATGTCGAGCTGCTGATTGATGCGCTCGGTTAGACGATCGGGATTGTTGAGCACTGGATGGGCAACTGACTGCGCAACCTCGGTTGGAATTGCGATGTAGCGAACACCAAAACTCCTAAGTCGTGCACCCAGGTCAACAGACTCCCCGACGAGAGTTGCCTGAAGGGCCTTGGCAATTCCGTCTTGTCCTGCGCCGCCTTCTTGAGCAGGCGCAACGGAGCGACCAATTGGGCCGTTGTAAGTCACAGCACCCGACAACCCGGCAAAGTCTCTTGCACTTCCCGGAATGACATCGGCCGGGCCAAGCCAAACTGCGCGGAACGAACCATTGGGGTCACCACCGAAGGTTTGTGAAAGAGGCGCACTTGCACCCGGGCGCATCCAAGAAGTTGTCGACGCGACGCTCGAAGCAGGCAATCCCCAACGACCGTCCGAAGCGCGATACGCAAGTGGTAACAGCGATGCGACGACGCAAGTGGTAACAAAAATGCGAATGCCTAACGCCCGCCACCAAGGCGGCAGTTTCATGCGGTCATAGACCAGCGAGGCAATTGACGTGGCCGCGCTCAAACCGGCAAAGACGGCAATGAAAGCAAACCAAACACCAATCTGTGGCTGGAACCCACCGAGGTAATCATTGGCGCCCGCCCACGTCACGGCCATCAAGACAAGGGTTGTGAACCACAGCCGCGCGGCCAGTTGGAAACGCCACGACTTTCCAATCAGCAGGGCCACCAATCCGGCAACAAAAATGCCCGCGGTCAGCCAGCCGAATCTGGTCTGACCAAGCGACAAACCAATTACGTCCCTGGACGATGGAAGCTGTGCATCGCTAGCGGCCTTCCAGAACTGCGACCATCCGCCTTCGTTGCCCATGATTGCCGGCGACAGCATCAACAGCGCCAGAGCAATCGCACCAAGGCTCACTGCCAACAAGCGCCGCGCGGCCATCGAGCCAATGGGAAAGCGTGATGCCGCCAAGCACAACACCACGACAACAACCGCCGCGAGCACCTGTGGCGAGAATGCGCCAACCACGGCAATCAATGCACCAAGTGGCAAGAGTCGACGCAGAATCACGTAGGACAGTTCGTCTCGCTGATCGCTCGCCCTGCGCTTTGGCGTCGCGGCCTCGACGACTTCGCCTTCTTCCAGCGGACTGATCATGTGGTCTTCACGACGGCGCCTCAGGCCAACGTGAACCACACCTCCGGAATACAGGTATGGGTCTGATCCGTCGAGGCGCAGCAGTCTGTGAATGACCATTGGCGCAAGTGCATAAGCAACAAGAACATCAAACCGACCCGCGCTGATTGCTTCATACGGCACGGGCGTCAAGGCGTATGCCGCAGCCGCGATGAAACGAGCACCAGACGCGCGCATTGGACGAGCAAGGCGCGACATCGACCAAACGCCAAACGGAACCGCACCCAGTATGAGGAGCTTTTGTGCAAACACGGTCGCACCAAAACAAAGCAGCTCGACTACACCCAGCAACAAGTGCGCCGGGCTTGCCGGAACGTCTTCGCCCATTGGACTGGCTGGCCACACCAAGAAGAACCGGCGCAATGAGTTAACGGGTTCATCAAGAGGCATGAAAAGCCCAATGGCGGTAACGGGCCCAGACAGCAATTGACGACTGCCGATTAACCAAAGAACGAAAATGCCAAGACCAACAAGCACCGGCAGTCGACGCAGCACGCGGCCCGCGCGCGAAAGATCGCGGCCAAGGTTTCGGTCGCTCAATCCCTCGCTTCGTTGCTCCCACGCAAACTGGAAGTCTTCGGACCAGCGTCGCCGCACGCTTGTATAGGAATGTCGCAAGACATTTCCTTTGACCTTGCGACTTCGTTCAACGTCAATCTTTGCCTTGATCAGACTGCGCCAGTGCGCAGCGTTCCAAGTAACGGTCGCAAGTGCCGCAGAAACCGCAGCACGGTTGCCCGTTACGGCACCCCAAAGCGCGTGGCCGCAATTCAGCAGGAGTTGAAGCGCCAGCACCACAATGAATTGAAACCCCGTGTGGACTTTCAACACACGGCGCGCACGGTTGCGTTGCCAGTGAATGTGAGCCTCGTCGGCAACTCGCTCTTCTTCGAACTCGCCACTAAACAAGGCGTCGTTCACGTTGCGAGATGGCGTTGTGTGCGCGCCAAGGTAACGAACGCGCGCCGTGCTAACCACTTCAACCTGCGAACCCGCAACGGCCGCGCGCCAGCTGAAGTCGAGCATTTCGCCACATGCCGTCATCTCTTTGTCAAAGCGCTTCATGGCATTGAAGAACTCTGTACGAATGAGAATAAAGCCGCCCTCGGCCGCCATTACGGCCTTGCGGGAATCGTGCTGACCCTGGTCAAGTTCGGGATTGTCGATAATCGGTACGTACTTGCCCGTTGCATCGAAACGACCACCGATTGAACGAACCATCGTGGGCTCGTTCCAGTCCACGTACTTCGGGCTGACGATGTTTGCCGACGTTTCTTCGGCGCGTTTTACAAGCTGCGCGATGGCCGAGGGCTCTGGTGCAACATCGTCATCGGCAAAGATCAAGTAGTCCGGCGAACCCAACACGTCGACGGCCGCGTTGACAGCCTCCGCATAACCCGGGTGTCTGCGCAACGTCCTGAAGTACGCCTTTGGCATGGCTTCGCGAACCCGTGTTGCAGTGTCTGACGCAGCGCGCTTAGCGGGCGACTGCCCAGCGCCACCCCTCCCGACCCCGAGGGCATCGCTACCCGACCGTCGGCTCGAACTTCCAACCTCGAGGACAAATGCCGTGAGGTTGGGATAGCTGCTTTGGCCGATTGCCTTGAGAGAGGAGTCGAACCACGGTCCAGGGTGACAGACGACACTCAGTACGGCGACTGAGGGCGCACGATCCACCGCGTTGGGTGACTGAGAGTTGGGTCGACTGGTCTCCGCTGAACTAGGAGGCTCCGTCGACGACATAAGAAAAGAAACTAGTTCTTAGAACCCTTAGCGACCGTCACCGCCGAACGAGCTGCGCTGGTGCCAATAGTCGAGCGTGTCGCGCAGTGTCTGGTCAAGGGAGATCTCTGGACGCCAACCGATCGACTCAACAATCTTGGAATTATCACCCGTCAACAACGGCAGTTCGACAGGCCGCAGTAGCGAGGGGTCAACCTCGAAGCGCGCGTCGATCCCCGACAGTCGAAGCAACGAGTCGGCAATCTCGCCGATGGACACGTCCTTGTTGGAACACACGTTGTAGACCTCGCCGGGCGTGCCGCGCTCAACCAACATGC
The DNA here is from genome assembly GCA_039812705.1 of Acidimicrobiia bacterium. Lineage (GTDB taxonomy): Bacteria > Actinomycetota > Acidimicrobiia > Acidimicrobiales > JBBSGY01 > JBDIBA01. The sequence continues at coordinate 28,985 of JBDIBA010000005.1, read as the reverse complement.
GGTATGCGCGCACAACATCGCGGACATCAGTGAAATCTCGGCGAGCGTCCAGGTTGCCAACGGCCAGCGACTTTTTGTTCTGCGCCTTGGCATCGACAATCCGCTTGGCAAACGCCGACACCGCAAAGTTGGGCGCCTGACCCGGACCAACGTGATTGAACGAGCGCGAAATAACAACGGGCAACTTGGTTCCCAAGTAAGCCTGAACACCTAAGTACTCGGCCGCCACCTTGCTCGCCGCGTAAGGCGTCACCGGGCGCAGGGCGGACCCTTCAGAAACCGGCACTTCATCTTGACTGACAGTCCCATAAACCTCAGACGAGCTGACAAGCAGGACAGTCGGCGGTGCATCACATGCCAGTGCGGCATCTAAAACGTGGAGTGTGCCCGTTGCATTTACCTTGAAGGTTCCAGCCGGGTCTTGCCAGGACTCCCCCACATGGCTGCGCGCACCCAAATGAAATACGGCATCTGGCTGTGCCTCGACAAGGCCATGCCTAACGGAATCTGGGTCTGTCAGGTCGAAACCAACCTGAGGAACAACAACTTCGTCGCCGCATGCGCGCAAGTGATCACATAGCCAAGTGCCGACGAACCCACTGGCACCAGTAACGAACGCCTTCACTGCCCCATCACCACACGGGCGCAGAAGCCAGCCGGGGAATTAGCAAGCAAGACGGCTTGGGAGTCACCCACAGGACAAGCGGTCGTTTGGTCAATCATGGGGTCACCTTAACCCTCAGGTTCGCGAGTGAATGGCCTTGAGTTTTGAGTAGCATCTCGTTCGTGGGTGTGGGTCCAAAGACCGCGGTTCTAGTACCGCTAAAGCCATTTGCCGAAGCCAAGCCTCAACTGGGTGAGTCCTGCACTCAACACCAACGCGAGCAGCTGGCCAGACGTTTGGCGTCAAATGTTCTGCAGTCTGCACGCGGATTGCGCTGTGTCGTGATTGCCAGTCCGGGCGCGCTCGATGTCCAGAGGTTTGCGCTGATCAACGGCGCGCGCTTCATCACAACACGCCTGGACTTTGACGATGTCGACGCGGTGATTTCACACGGCATTTCAGAGCTGAAAGACCTTGGCTATGAACGTGTGCTCGTGGTCAACGCAGACCTGCCTCAACCAATCAGCCTTGACTGGTTGATCAAGAGCACGGGCGTCACGTTCGTTGCAGACTCAACCGGCAATGGCACCAACGCCATTTGCTTGCCAACCGAAATTGGCTTCCCGTTTTCGTTGAGCACTCCCTGCTTCGACTCCAATCAGCAAAAGGCCCAAGACCTCAACCTCGAAAGCAAGGCTGTTGTCGATCCGGGCAACTTGAGCATGAACATTCGTCACATCGATGACGCAATCAACGCCGGCCTTCTTTCACCGGGGCTTTTCAGCACACCCGACGCAGCGGCTAACTAGCAATCCACAAGATTCCCTAGTGGCGCCCGGCTTCAGCGTAAACCTGTAAGTGCGCATGAGCGCAGGCATCCCAGGTGTACTCACTTGCAATCTGCGGTCCACGAGCCTTGAGTGCGCGACGCAACGCTTCGTCGATCAAGGCAATCTCCAATGATGCTGCAAGCTGCTCAATACTTCCCGGTTGCACAAGCAACGCGGCGTCGCCAACCACTTCTTCCATTGCCGAACCCGACGTTGTAACCAAAACTGCGCCACATGCCAACGCCTCAAGCGCGGGAAGGCCAAAACCTTCTTCCAGCGACGGGTATGCAACAACCTTGGCTTGCCTCAACATTGCAGGGATGGCGTCGGCCGGGAGGTAGCCGGGGCGGATGATCCGCTGCGCGTTTGGCGAGAAGCCCTGAGCCTCGTCAACGGCGTCGACACCCCATCCGGGACGACCCGCCAACACCAGCTTCAAGTCAGGAAACTTCTCGGCAATGCGATCGAACGCCTTAATCAGCCCAGGAACGTTCTTACGCGGTTCAATGGTTCCGACAAATGCAATGAAGTCGCCGGAGATTCCGTGGGTTGCAAGCAGGCGGCCGTCGTTCTCTTCGACACCTAGTGGAAGGTCTTGTCCGCGGTTGAAACGCGTGTGGTCAACTCCGTGAGGAATGACGGTCACTGGCAATTCACCGAAGCGCTGTTTGAGTTTGTTGGCCGTGTCATTACTGACGGCAATCACGTGATTGGCACGCTTGATGCTGCTGGCAATCGCCCTTCTGAAGAACAAGACCTTTGCTTTTTCGTGCCATTCGGGGTGATCAAAAAACGTCATGTCATGAACGGTTACGACCTGCGCCGCACTTGTGCGTGACGGCAACGTGTAATGCGGACCATGGTGCACATCAACCTTGCTTTGCTCAAGCAGACGAGCCATTGACGTCTGCTCCCAAACAAGACGCAAAGGGCGAGACTCCGGAACCTTGTTGTGAACAGAAAACCGTTCGGACAACGACTGCCAACGCAAGCCGTCGTCCTTGCGTGCAATCAAAGTGAAGTTGTCTGACCGCAAGCGAGCAAAAGCGCCGACCATTTCCCAGACATAGAGCCCAGCGCCGGCGGGCTTTGAAGGGACAGCGCTGACATCAATCGAAACGCGAGGCAGCTGATTCAGGTTCGTGTTCATCTGCTGAACTGCTCCCACGCGTCAAGGTGGCTTTGCGCAGCGTCACGCCATTTCAGATTCCGGGTGTGACGCAAGCCTTTGTCAACAAGTTCTGCGCGAAGCTCTGCGCTGCTTGTTACTTGCGTCAACGCGCTTGCAACCGAATCAACATCGGTGGGCTCAACCACCATTGCAGGCGCCTGCGCATCTTCAATTGACGGAACCGGCGACGAAACAACCGGCGCTCCCATTGACATTGCTTCTACTTGAGGCAAGCCGTATCCCTCAGCAAGCGGAACGGCCACAAACAAGGTGCACGACTTGTACAGCGCAGACAACAACGCGGGCGTCACACGTCCGACCAAATGAACATCTTTCTCACCTGACCCAAGACCAGCGTCTCCCCATCCCGCGGGACCAACTATGACCAACGGTGGAAGCGCGGATGTCTCTTTGGCCTTGCGATAGGCACGCAACAGCGTGGCCAAGTTCTTGCGAGGTTCAAGCGTGCCAGCAGTCAAGATGAACTCGCCGGTAACACCGAATGCCTTTAGAAAAGGCCCCACTTCGTCAATGTCTGGAGCCTCTAAGTGATCCACGCCCTCACGAAAAACTCTTACTTGCGAAGCGTCGGCCCCGTCGTCGACTAATGACTTTTTGACCGATTGTGCGGGCGTGAAGATGACCTGCGCAGATTGCAATGCCTGACGAACGCGACGCTCGTGCCACTTGCGCGCCTTGGGACTAAACGCCGCCGGAACGTCTCTCCAGGCGGTGTCATGAATAGTCACCGTCAGAGGCGCGCCCTCAACAACGGGAAACGCGGGCGATGTTGCATGAAACAGCGAATGCTTTCCCGCAATGTTCAAGCGCCCGCCACGCGACCACAGTGTCGTAAGCAGGCGAACCGGCAAGTGCGAACTGAATACCTCTCCTCCACCGTGGAGTCGCTGCGACCGAGACCCCAGTGCAGCAATGAAACCAGACGCCTTGTAGGCATCAACAGTTGTTGCAAGGTCTTCGAACCCTCGCAGCAGCCCCAACACATAAGTGCCCGTCCCACCCGGGACAGGCCTCTGCAACTGCTCGACTGAAACAAGCGGCGTCAAGGGCTGGCGAGGTTGGCTCACGAAGCACAAGCCTTGGAATACAGCTCGACCATTTCCCGCGTGGTCTTTTCCCACGAGAAATGATGAAGACGGTCCTTGCCTTCTTGAATCATTCGCCTGCGCTGCGCACTGTCGTCAATGACCGAGTCCAGCGCTTCACAAATACCCGATACGTCTGTTGGGACGACGTTGATACCAGCACCGCCGCAGACCTCTGACACCGCGGGAACGGAGCCGACAACAACAGGAACGTCCAGCGCCATGGCTTCAAGCGGCGGAAAACCAAAACCCTCATAAAAGGAAACGAAAGCCAGAGTTCGCGCGCCAGAAATAATCCGGTGTCGACGAGCGTCGCTGACCCAACCTGTCAGATGAATGCGGTCCTCACACCCCGACGCTTTGATTGCGGCTTCGGTGCGCTCAATGTCCCAGCCGCGCTGACCAACAATCACAAGGTGCAGGCGCTTGCGCCGACGGGCCAGAACAGCGAATGCCTCTATCAAATGCGGGTAGTTCTTGCGCGGTTCAACAGTTCCTACGGCGACTACGTACTCATCACCCCACGGCTCAACGTCGATGTCGTCGCCGTCGCCAACCGTGACTTCGGTCGGTGCATCAAAACCGAGGTGGATGGGAACTACGCGTTCACTGTCGACATCAAATTCACTCAGAACCTCATCGGCAACCGCACGCGTCGGCGTGTGAACGAAAGCGCCATTGGCAATTGCACGACTAATCAACGCCGGGTACATCAGAGTCGTGCCGGTACACAGATGCGGCATCCGCAAACACGTCAAGTCATGAACCGTAATCACACTCTTTCGAACAGACTTGCTCGACGACCGTATTTCGGCAGGAGGCACAAAGAAGTTGGTTCCGTGAACAACGTCGGGCGACGACAACAACGCATCGATCGAAGGCGTGTCGTGAGTGCTCCATCGCTTCATCAACGCACTCGGAGGAAACGGAAGCGACCGCGTTGCGACATCGTGACCCAGACGCGAACCGAGGCGCCCAACACGACGCACGCTTAACGCATAAGCCAGCTGGCTAACGGCTTCGCTTTCCTGCAAACCCCGAATCAACTTCTCGGCAAAAAGCCCAACACCGGTTGGTTTGCCAAGCACTGGCGTTGCGTCGATGGCAACCCGCATTGCAAGGTCAGTCGTGTTCGAAGACGCGGACATCATCGAGGCTGCTTGCAGACGAGCAAATCGAGGGTCTGGACCTGGTTCAGACCTCTACCTCGGGAGGGCTGACGCGTTCGCCGTCCAACGCCGAGCCGGCGGCAACTTTCAAATGCCCACCAACAACGGTGAGGTTTGCCAACTTGGAACCCGCACCGATGTGACTTTCTTCACCGACAATTGAACGGTCAATGACGGTTCCCTCATCGATGATGGCACCCGGCAAAACGACGGACTCGTTGATGGAGACGTTGTCACCAATAGTGACGCCTGCACCGACAACAGAACGCGTTGCAACAAAGTTGTCGCCGGTCTTTGCGCTAGGTGCAACAAAAGCTTCGCCACCGTTGTCGAAGTTCAAGTAATCCATGTTGCCCTTCAAGTAGGACTCGGGAGTACCAATGTCGAGCCAGTACTTGTCGAAGGCCCCCGCATAGAGCGAACCTTCTTCAACCATCGTCGGGAAAATCTCGCGCTCAATCGACACTTGGTCGTGAACACGAACGCGCGAAATGAAGTCTGGCTCTAGGACATAACTTCCCGCATTGATGAGGTTGGTTGGGGCTTCCCCAGCGGCCGGTTTTTCGATGAAGGCCTCTACCTTGCCTTGGGCGTCTGTAGGCACAACACCAAAGCGCGACGGGTCGTCCACCGGCGTCAGGGAAATGGTGCCCTTTGCGCCCCGGCTCTTGTGAAGTTCAATCAAACCCATGATGTCGATGTCGGTCAGCGTGTCACCGTTGAACGCCAGGAACGTGTCGTCAATGCCGGCTTCGCGCGCGGCAAAGGCAATGGCACCGGCGGTTCCTAACGGTTCGGACTCGACGACATAGGTCAGGTTTGCACCTGCACAAACGTTGTCCGGGTAAGCCTCGCGAAACGCGTCTGGCCGGTAACCCATCGACAAGACAATGTCGGTGATTCCGCAACTGGCGAGCTGGGCAATCTTTCGTTCAATTGCAGGGACTTCCACCACTGGAAGCATCTGCTTGGGGATCGTCAAGGTGAGTGGACGCAGTCGCGTCCCGAAACCACCGACCAATATGACTGCACGCATGCTCAACCTCCGCCTGCTGGTGCTTGACCTTCTGGATTAACCAACTCTGGTGCGCCTTCTGCGCCAGCGGCTTCGGCGGCAAGTTTGGCTTCTTTTTCAGGCGCTGCAGTAAGCGCGCCATTGGTAGCCGACTCTGGAAGTGGAATGTCTGTCTTGCCTTCGGGAACGAACGCAATAACAACTGCTGCCTTGTCCTTTACGCGAACGCTACGAATGTCGTTCTCAATGACAACAGCCTTGTCAGCCTTGGAGGGGTCTTCCCATTCGCGAACGACAAGCTCGCCCGTTGTGTCGCCACACTTGGATTCGCCCGTTGTGTAAACGGTGTTGTCGCCGGGAACTTGGATTGACTTGTTCGTCAACTTGATATCGAAGCTGTCTGCAAACAAACCAAGCGTGGAGTTTGCGCCGGCGTAACGCTTTTCATACGGGTGGATGTACATCACGCCATCGTTCTGCGTGGAAATACCGAACTTGTCTGCCGTTGAGTTGATCGGCGAAATGAACTTGTCGCAGATGTAAACGCCATAGGCCTCGTGCCAGTGGTCCCCGGCGCGGTTCTTACTGGGGTCGGTTTCGCTCTGCACGGGCTCTAGCGGCGGCTTGTTGTTCGGCGTGGTGGCGTCAAGGCGCTGGTCGCGACTGATGATGACAATGGCCATCCCAATCATGGCCAGCACCGCAAGGAGCGTCAGAAAACCGGCAGAGGAATCGCCACGACGGCGACCACTGCCGCCCGTGCGAGCGATTCGAGAAACTTTTGAGCGGGATAGTCCAGCCATCGGCGGCAGGCTAGCGCGTAGAGCCCATCTCGGTGCGTACGTAATCGATCGTTTTGGCCAGACCTTCGCGAAGCTCAACAGTTGGGTGCCAACCCAAGACGGACTGAGCCACGGCAATATCGGGACAACGCTGAGTGGGGTCGTCGACGGGCAACGGTCTGTAGTCAATGCCCACGTCTGACCCGGTTAGCTCAAGCACAAGCTCAGCCAACTGGGAAATTGTGAACTCATTGGGGTTACCAAGATTGACGGGCTCGCTGTAGTCACTGTCCAGGAGCGAGATGAACCCGCGGATCAGATCATCCACATACGTGAAGCTGCGCGTCTGCGAACCATCTCCGTAAATGCTGATCGGCCGGCCCGAAAGCGCCTGAGACACGAAGTTCGTCACCACTCGCCCATCATCAATCCTCATGGCCGGGCCGTAAGTGTTGAAAATGCGCACGATGCGGATCGCTAAACCATGTTGACGTTCGTAAGCCTTGGACATGGCCTCTGCAAAGCGTTTCGATTCGTCGTACATCGACCGCGGTCCAATGGGGTTGACGTTGCCCCAGTAACTCTCTTGTTGAGGGTGTTGGAGAGGGTCGCCGTAAACCTCACTGGTTGAGGCCAGGAAGAACTTTGAGCCCTTGTCGCGTGCCATGCCAAGCAACCGGTGAGTGCCAAGACTGTTGACCTTCATGATCTTGATGGGAATGTCCACAAAGTCCTTGGGACTTGCCGGACTTGCCAAGTGCATGATGGCGTCGACGTCGCCTGTGACATGAGTGAAGTTGCTGACGTCGTGATGAACGAAGGTGAACTTGCTGGTCGTAAAGAGATCGTCGACGTTGGACAAACGCCCGGTGAGCAGCGAGTCGAAACCAATTACGTCATCACCGCGTGCAATGAGCGCACGACAAAGGTGTGAACCCAGGAATCCAGCGGCACCACTGACAACTATTCGCACAATTGCAACGTAGCGCCCTTGTGAGTTTCCACAAGACCATCTATCCTGTAGTTGGTTTCCATCACTGGAAACCCGAAGGCGCTTCTTAATGGGTCAAGAACGCGCTTCAGATCTGCAAAGGCGAACGGTTCAGCCCCGTTCGCCTTTGTTGTGTCTGCACCTGTCAGGCAAACGCTCCAGTCGAATGCGAGTAATGCCCTAAATCAGACGTTTACGTTGAGAGTCGCCTGAATCTCACCGACTTCAAAGTTAGGGATTGACCCAGACGTGCTGAGGCCGCCAACGTCTCCAGAGAACCCGCCAAGTTGCCAGTGCGCACTCCAATAGGCGGTAACGATCACCGTGTAACTGCCCCGCTTAGACCACGAGTGGCTAACCGGACTCGACGGCCACGGACCGCCGGCCGTTGTGTACGAATCGGAGGTTCCGTCTCCCCAATCGACCGCGAAGCGGGCTCGCGCACTCACCTGCAATTCGCCAAATGCCGTACCGGCCTCGGAAAAGCTGACAGCTGATGGCGTCTGCATGTCCAGCTGGTGAGACGCACCGGCAATGCCACTCGGAGCACTCATCTTTGGCTGTGGCGTCGGCAGCGGAATCCGCTTGAAGAAGTCCGCAGCTGTTTGCTGGGCTAACACTGCCGGAGGTACGGCCGGTGCGCCAGGTTGAGGGAAGAATTGAAGCGTGCCAACCGAGAACTCGTTCATACAGGCGTTGTAAAGCGGGTTCGCAGGGCTCATGTCGGCACACTGGTCGTAACCGGGTGCGGTGGTCGTCGTCACCGAACCACCGTGGTTCCCGCCACCCGTGCCTCTGGGTGGGGTTCCAGGAGCAGAGCCGCCACGGGTTCCCCCGACTTCAACGCTGTCATTGCCAGCTCCAGCGCCGCCGCCGACCCGGTCAGCGTATGCCGCCCCTGACATCAACAACCCGCCGACAATCGCCGAAGCCACCGTCACACGAAGCTTTCTTGGGTGCAGAGCACCACACCGTTGTTTCGTCCCGCCAGATTTCACGATGAAAAGTGTGAAATCTGGCGGTCGATAACGCCAATTTGTGCAGACGCACGCGCCTGACTAAGGGATCAGGAGCGACCGATCGCCATGTACTTGAAGCCAAGGTTGCGCAGCGGCGGCCCATCTAGGAGGTTGCGCGCATCGACAATTGCGGGGTTGGTCATTGATTCTTTGACCTTGGCGAAGTCGACCCAGCGGAACTCGTCCCATTCGGTGAGAACCGCAACGACATCGGCGCCATCAACGGCTGCATAGGCGTCGTTGCAAAGCTCAATCTTGTCGAGCGTTGGGTGATGAAGTCGATGTGTCCTCAGCTGAGTGATGTCGTAGCCCTTGACCGTTGCGCCCATTTCGACGAGCCGATCAATGACATATAGCGAAGGCGAATCACGAAGGTCGTCGGTATTTGCCTTGAACGTAAGGCCCCAGACTCCAACAGTCTTTCCTTCCAGCGTGCCACCGGCTGCATTGCGGATCTTGTTGGCAACTGCTGCGTACTGTTCGTTGTTGACCTCGATGACTCCGCGAAGCAATGAAAAGTCGTAACCAGCATCTTCACCAATACGAACCAACGCGCGCGAGTCCTTAGGGAAACAGCTTCCACCCCAACCGGGGCCGGGCTTAAGGAACTCAAATCCAATGCGCTTGTCGTAACCCATGCCGAGTGTGACTTCACGAATATCTGCACCGACTGCTTCGCAAAGGTTTGCCATGGCGTTTACAAAGCTGATCTTGGTTGCCAGGAACGCGTTTGCCGCGTACTTAATGGTTTCGGCCGATGCCGGGTCTGTAATGACAACCGGTGCGTTCAGTTTCGCGAACAGTTCGGCCACACGCGCTGCTGCAGGCTGAGAGTCAGCACCAATGACGATCCTGTCTGGGTTCAAACAGTCGTGTACCGCAGAGCCTTCGCGAAGAAACTCCGGGTTGGAAACAACGAAAACATCGGGGCGCTGCATGGCAGATTCGACAACTCGCGTTGAACCAACCGGAACAGTGGACTTGTTGATGACAATGGTGTCGGAATCCAACACAGGGGCGATCTCGCGCGCTGCCTGTTGGACGTAACTGAGATCTGCTGAACCGTCTTCGCCCTGTGGAGTGGGCACGCAAAGGAACACAAAGTCAGCGCCCTTGGCTGCGTTCTCCGCACCCAGAACAAACGACAGGTTCTGGTTTGCCAGACCCTCTTTGACTAGCTCTTCCAAGCCAGGTTCAACAATTGGAATTTCAGCGCGAGAAAGCCGCTCGACTTTTTCCGGAACGACATCTGCACAGACCACCTTGTGGCCAAGGTGCGACAAATATGCGCCTGTTGCCAAGCCCACATAACCGGTTCCTACTACTGCGATCTTGCTCATTTAACCCATCAGCTCCTTGACCACCCTGTGAAGCGCCTCGCGGTGGTCGGTAAGAGGATTCATGCCAGACGCCTTCCAAGCCAACGTATCGAGAACCGAGTACCTCGGTCGAATAGCGGGCCGCTTCGGCTCGATCTGGTCGGTTTCTTTCCCCAAAACCCGCTGAGGGTCGGCCCCTGCGGCCTCAAAAACCTCGCGCGCAAGGTCAAACCACGTGGTCTCCCCTTCGTTGGTTACGTGGAAGACACCAGAAAGGCGATTCACCGCGACCTGGTAAGTAGCTGCGGCCAGGTCTTCGGCGCAAGTTGGTTTGCCGACCTGATCGTTAACGAAGGTCACCTCATCGGACTTGGCGGCCAGTTCAATCAACGTCTTAACAATGTTGTGGCCGTAGCGACCAAACACCCACGAGGTTCGAATGATTGCGTCTGCCGGACGGCACTCCTTCTCCGAAGCCAACTTTGTGTGTCCGTAAACGTTGAGTGGGTTGGTTTCGTCCCACTCGCGATACGGACTGCGCTTGGTGCCGTCAAACACATAGTCCGTGGACGGCACAATGACCCGCGCTCCAACAACGTCTGCTGCGCCCACCACATGTCGAGTTCCCAGTGCGTTAACCAAATAAGCGTTATCTGGATCTGTTTCGGCAGCATCGACTGCCGTATAGGCAGCACAGTGAACAACGACGTCTGGTTGAAAAGACGTAATCGCGCAGAAAACAGAGTCACGCGACGCGACATCGATCTCGTTTCGCGAACATGAAAGAACATCGTGGTTGCCGTTTGCCTCAAAGACCCTTGAGACTTCTCTGCCGACCTGACCGCGGGCTCCTGTGATCAGCACCTTCATGAACGCAACCCTGGTTTCGGGTTGCCACCTGCGTGATTGCTGCGTTCCTTTAGCGGTCGCCACCAATCTTCGTTGGTTTTGTACCAACCAACCGTTGCAACCAGTGCGTCATCAAAGGTGCACCGCGGCTGCCAACCTAGGGCGCGGACATTGTCACCATTAATTGCGTACCGACGATCGTGACCGAGGCGGTCTTCCACAAACCGAACGAGCGAAGGGTCTGCATCGCACAGCTCAACCAATCGAAATGCAATGTCTCGGTTGGTCATTTCGTTGCCACCGTCAATGTTGTAAATCTTTCCCACTTCTCCGAACCGCATGACCGTGTCAATGCCGGACACGTTGTCTTCGACGTAAAGCCAGTCACGAACATTCAGACCGTCGCCATACAAACCAACGGGTTTGCCCTCAATCAGGTTCGTGATGAACAAAGGGATGAGTTTCTCGGGGAATTGATAGGGGCCGAACTGGTTTGACGAACGAGTGACAACGACAGGAAGCCCGTAGGTGACTTGATAGCTAAGCGCGATCAGGTCTGAACCGGCCTTCGATGCGCTGTAGGGAGACGAGGGTTCCAATAATGAAGCCTCGTCAAATTGTCCTTCGTCTATCGAACCGTAAACCTCATCGGTAGAAACGTGAACAACGCGATCGATACCCGCATCAAGCGCACAACGCATGACAACGCTGGTTCCCACGCAGTTGGTTGCAACAAAACGATGTGGGTCAACAATCGACCGATCCACATGAGTCTCGGCTGCAAAGTGAATGACGACATCGTGACCCTTGATTGCGCCGGCAACGGCATCGGGGTCAGTAACGTCGCCCAGCACAAAGTGAAAATTGGGATTGTCTTCTTGCGCTGCCAGAGACAGTCGGTTGCCCGCGTAAGTAAGCGCGTCAAAAACGGTTACTTCGTTGCCGCTTTCGACAGCTGCGTGGACGTAGTTCGAGCCAATGAAGCCAGCACCGCCGGTCACAAAAAGTTTCACGGCTCAACCCTATTCCTACGGGTCAGCCCCAGGAGGTGTCGATGCGGGAATGGTCCCCCACCATCAACCGCATGGCACGCGGTTTGCGCTCGGAACGCATCAGTTCGACATCTTTTCCAATCAGCGAGTCTTCAATGCGACCAACCCCGACAATGTGACTGTCGGATAGCACCATCGAGTGCTCAATTTCGGCCTCGATTACGTGACAGCCATCGGCGATTGCCGTATATGGACCGATGTACGCGTTGCGAATAACGACGTTCTTGCCAATGGCAACCGGGCCTCTGATGGTTGACTTCTCAACCACAGTGCCTTCACAAATCTCGACACGACCCTCAATGCGGGACTCGGCGTCGACCGTTGCCTGGTTGTTTTCCTGCAGCAGTTCCAGCACAAAACGATTGCCTTCAAGCAGAGCGTCTAACTCGCCAAGGTCTTTCCAATAACCATCAACAACCTCGGCACGAACCGGCAGCCCCTGGTCAATAAGTCCTTGGATTGCCTCGGTGATTTCCAGTTCGCCGCGTGCCGATGGCGCCAACGCATCGATAGCGTCATGAACGCGAGCATCGAACCAATAGACGCCAACCAACGCAAGGTCTGAAGGTGGGTCTGCAGGCTTTTCAACCAAGTAATTCACAGAACCGTCATCGTTGAGCGCAACAACACCAAAACGCTGCGGATCTGGAACCCTTGCAAGCAGTATCTGGGCCGCGGGAAGCTTCGACGCATCATTCGCATCGAGCGCACGCCCGCGCGCTTCAACAAACTTCTTCGTCTGACCGGCAATGCCGGTTCGTAACAGATTGTCGCCGAGATACATGACAAAGTCGTCGTCGCCCAGAAACGCGCGAGACACCTTGACCGCATGAGCAAGACCAGCGGGCTTGTCTTGCTCAATGTAAGTGACGTTAATTCCCCACCTAGACCCGTCACCGACAGCGCGGCGGACTTCAGCACCGGTGTGACCGATGACCATTCCGACATCGGTGATACCCGCCTCTGCAATGTCTTCCAGGACATAAAACAGAATCGGCTTGTTCGCAATGGGAACAAGCTGCTTGGCCGACGTGTGAGTAATCGGACGAAGCCGGGTTCCCGCACCACCAGAAAGGACCAAAGCCTTCATCGTTTTAACTTCCGTTCTGTCAACAGGTTCCAGATGGAACGAATGGTGAGGCCGTAGTCGTCGTGGTTGATTCTTGCGGCGCTGCGGTGGTTGTTGTGGGAGCGCTCGGGTCAACCACACCGCTAAAGGAGCTTCCTGTAATCACAATTGCGTCAACGCCGCGCACCGACTTGTCTTCGACGGTCGTAACGGAACCGCCGATGTAACGCGCGATGGCTTCGGCTTTGTCTTTGCTGCCCGGTGCGTACTGCACAACGCTTGCGTTGCGCTTGATCCCGTCTCCGGTTCCCGTCACAACAAAACCGGCGTCGCGAAACGCACCCGCAGCCTCTGATGCTTGACCATCTACGCCGGACCCATTCAAGACGCGCATGCTGATTGAGCTTGGCGGAATGCTTGTTGCGGTCTTGGTTTCCTGAGGTCCGTTCAAGAAACGATCGACAACAGTGCTTACTTCTTCCTTGTCGGGAAGCAACACATCAGCCCCACCAATCACAGAAGGTGTTGTCGGCAGGGTCATCATTTCAACGGTGTTGGAGTCAAGGGAACGAAAGCGGCGAGCAATGCGAATGATGTCCGTCGCTCCAAACCCCTCGTCGATCTTCACGTTCTTCACACCGTTGTTGACAATGGCGTTAAGCGTAAGCGGGTTGCTCGAACTGGAAACCGCCTTACGCAGAACGCGGCGAATGAAATCTTGTTGGCGGTCAATGCGGCTCAAGTCACTGCGCGGGTCGCTCACCCAGCGACCGTTCAGCTTCGTCTCGTAAAAACGGCTGCGGGCAAAAGCAAGCGCCTGATCGCCGTTCAATTTCACACAACCCGTCTGGGTGATGTTCAGACCAGACTTGCGGTCGCGTGCGGGCGCATCAAACGGAACCTCTACCCCGCCGACCGCGTCAACGACTCCCTTGAAGCCATCGAAGTCAACTTGCGCATAGTGGTCAATGGGAATGGTGAAGTTGTTCTGAATGGTTGAGATCAAAGAGTTAGGGCCTTCTTGGAAAGCGTCATTAATCTTTGACTTCCTGCCCGTTGAACTGTTGGTAACCCAGGTGTCTCGCGGAATTGACAGCACAGACGCCTTGGTCTTTTTCGAGTCGACGTGAAGGATCATCACAGTGTCAGCGCGTTGACCTGCTGCATCATCGGTCGTACCGAACTTGCTGGCCTCGTCTTCTGCAAGGTCCGCACGGCTGTCAGAACCCACCAACAAGACGTTCATTGCCGTGGTCGAACCACCATCGCGAAGCGCATCGAGACTGAGCTTGGGCACGCGACCTTGCGCATAGACGACATAGCCAGCAAGCCCAAGAAGCACAACGAGAGCCGATGCCAAGACAATGTTGAAACCAATGAGGATCTTGCGACCGAGGCTGCGCCCAGTGCGTTTGTAAGAGACGTAGTCACGCGGTGAGTAAGACATTCCGGAGTTGACGCTAGCAGTGGGCTGATTTGCCCGGCGGTCAACGCGGCTGCGAGTCGACTTCGGTGCGCAGGTGCACAACTTCGCCCTGAGTGAGCACATGCGCACAACCGTTTACGTCCAACAGCAGTGCGCCATCGTCGCGCACGTCTTGCACCACGCCAACCAGGCTGTTGCCTTCAAGCTCGACGCGCACAGACTTGCCGATGGTTGCGCACAGCTGGCGATACATCTCAGCGGCTTTCGCGGGCGTCGCTTGCAGTTCGCCAAGAGTTGTCAGAACTTCATCTAAAAATGCGACTCGGTCGACGTGGCTGCCACAAGCCTCCGACAGACAAATCGGATTCGAGCCCGCCGAGTTCGAGCCCGTGCCATCGGAGCCTGTTTGCGGTGCAAGGTTCCAGTTGAGGTTGATGCCACAACCGACAACCACGGCAATCTGTGAACCTGTGATTGAGGTTTCGCCTAGAACACCTGCCAGCTTGCGCGAACCAACCATCAGATCATTGGGCCATTTGAGGTCGATCGGCGCACCAAGCTGGCGACCAGCAAGCGCCACGGCAAGCCCAACCAGCTGGCCATAGCGAGCCGGGGAATCAGACCCGTCGACCGAACCCTCCCCGATCTCAGCCCGAAAGAGCACGGAAAAAAGCAAAGACTCGCCGGCATCGTCGTTCCACTTTCGGTCGCGGCGTCCGCGGCCCGCGCTTTGATGACGGGCGCAGACCACCAGACCGCTCGCCTCGCCGCGACCCGCTGCGGACGATAAGTAGGAGTTGGTCGAATCAATGGAGTCGACCCGAGCAACCCGGAATCCGCCAACCGATGGCAGCCCGGACGCGATCAATTGATCGAGGTCGGCGTAAGAAATGTCTCGACCTGCAGCCGGCTGCGAAATGGTGTTCTTCGAAACTTCAATTTCGCTGTTTGGCGCGCCCACGTCTGGAAGGATAGGCCGCAGCTCTGGCTAACCCAGTAGCGCCAACTACCTGGCGTGTTGACTGATTTTTTGGATTGATCATGCTTTCAAAAGTCCTAATTGCAAACCGCGGAGAGATTGCCGTTCGAGTCATTCGCACCTGTCGCGAACTCGGCATCGAGACGGTCGCGGTGTATTCCGAGCTGGACCGCAACGCCATGCACGTGCGAATTGCAGACGAGGCATATGCCCTCGGGGGCCAGACCGCCGCTGAGAGCTACCTCAATGTCGACGCCATCATCGACGTGATCGAGCGCAGTGGAGCCGACTCTGTTCACCCTGGCTATGGATTCCTCAGCGAGAACGCCGACTTTGCTCGCGCGGTCACAGCCGCCGGTGCGGTTTTCGTTGGACCTCCAGCAGAAGCAATCGAGGTAATGGGCGACAAGGTTTCCGCGCGCGCTGCCGCAGCGGCCGCCGGAGTCCACGGCGTGCCAGGAACCACAGGCGACATCAAGTCTGCAAACGAGATCAAGACGTTTGGCAACCAGCACGGCTGGCCGGTTGCAATCAAGGCCGCATACGGAGGCGGCGGGCGCGGAATGAAAGTCGTGCACTCGGCCGACGAGGCATCGGACGCACTTGAAAGCGCACGTCGCGAAGCCCAAGCGTATTTCGGCCGCAGCGAGGCTTACCTAGAGCGTTACTTGACCTGGCCGCGGCACGTTGAAATGCAGGTCTTCAGCGACACCTTCGGCAATCACGTTTGGATTGGCGAGCGCGACTGTTCGGTTCAGCGTCGCCACCAAAAGCTGATCGAAGAGGCACCCGCGCCAGAGTTGCCCGAAGACGTTCGCGTCAAGATGGGCGACGCAGCAGTACGCGTTGCCGAAGCGTGCAGCTACGTCGGTGCTGGAACCGTCGAGTTCCTTTACCAAGACGGCGAGTTCTACTTCTTGGAGATGAATACCCGTCTGCAAGTCGAACACCCCGTTACCGAACTCGTAACCGGTCTCGATTTGGTCGAGTGGCAACTTCGAGTCGCATCCGGCGAAGAGCTTCCGCTCAAACAACACGAGATTGCGCGCGACGGTCACGCAATTGAGCTTCGCCTCAATGCAGAAGACCCCGCTGCCGGCACGTTTCGGCCCAGTCCTGGCACCATCACAGAGTTCAACCGTTCAGACGGCTTTGGCGTGCGCACAGATGCCGGCTACGACACCGGCGATGCGGTCAGCCAGTTCTATGACAACTTGGTCGCCAAGTTGATCGTGTGGGGCAAGGACCGTGAAACCGCGCGACGTCGCGCACTTCGCGCGCTCAGCGAAACCAAGATTGAAGGCGTAGCAACAACCATTCCTGCACACCGTCTCATCCTTGGCCATCACGACTTCAAACGTTCTACCCACGCAACAACATGGGTAGAACGCAATCTTGATTTGTCACACATCGAACCGTTCACTCCTGATCCGTCGGTTGACGCAGAGCACAAGGTTGAGCGTGTTGTTGAGGCGGAAATTGATGGACGCAAGTTCAACGTCAAACTTTTCGTTCCGGAATCCGCACCATCCATTGCCGCGCGCGCCGAAGCGCTCCTTAAGAAGGCGCAACGCAAGCCCGGCGCCCCTGCGCCAAAACAAGGCGGAACGACCGGTGCGGTAAATGCACCAATGCAAGGAACGGTTCTGCGTGTTGCGGTTTCCGAAGGCGACAAGGTGAAAGCCGGTCAGACCCTTTGCGTTATCGAAGCCATGAAGATGGAGAACAACGTCAATGCCCCAGCTGACGGCACCGTAAAGGAACTCAAGGTCAAAGAAGGCGGGGCGGTCTCCCCTGGCGATCAGATCTGCGTGGTCTCTTGAGCCCCGCAAATGAACTGAAGGCTCGCGCGCAAGACGCGCTTGACGCCGACGTGAAATCCATCATCGGCCTGAGTGAGTTCATTCACGGCAATCCCGAGGTGGGCTTTCAAGAAACTCAAGCCAGCAGCGCACTTGTCGCGCAGCTTCGACAGTTTGATTTCAACGTTGACGAAGGTGTCGGTGGGCTGTCGACCGCTTTTCGCGCAACCACCGGTAACGGCTCTTTGCACATTGTCATCTGTGCGGAATACGACGCACTGCCGGGCATCGGTCACGCTTGTGGACACAACCTCATTGCAGCTGCCGCACTAGGCGCTGCGCGTTCGCTGCAACCAATCTGTGCCGACCTTGACTTGAAAGTCTCCGTTATTGGCACCCCTGCCGAAGAAGGTGGCGGCGGCAAGATTCTGTTGCTGCAAGAAGGCGTCTTCGATGGCGCCAATGCTGCAGTCATGGTGCACCCCGCCGCTGTTGAGCGCGACGCAATGAGAACGCTTGCAGTTGCTGTGCTTCGCTGTGACTACTACGGCGTTGCTGCACACGCCGCGGCCCGCCCCGAAGCCGGCATCAGTGCATCGGCTGCGTTGGCACTTGCACAAACCGGCATTGCATACCTGCGCGAACACTTTCACGCCACCGACAGGGTGCACGGCATTGTTGTTGACGGTGGCGATGCTCCAAACATTGTTCCCGAACACAGCGCCGGACGTTTCTTTGTTCGCGCAGCAAGTGCCGAACGCCTTGCGGTCTTGGAAGACAAAGTCCGCAACGTGTTTCGCGGTGCCGCAACAATGACAGGCACGCGCGTGAAGATCACGAAAACCGGCCCGTCGTTCACAGACCTTCGCACTCACGAAGCCATGGCAGATCTGTGGCGCGCGAACGCAAACAACATCGGTCGCAACAGTTTGCACGTGCAAGACACCGACCCCGTGGCTTCAACCGACATGGGCAACGTCTCTTACGCAATGCCAACCATTCATCCCCTGATTCACCTAGACGCAGGCGGGGCAAACATTCACGAACCAGCCTTCGCGCAAGCAGCACGCGGTGCAGCCGCCAACAAGGTGATTACCGACGGCGTAACGCTTCTTGCGAACACGATCATCGACGTAGCGCTCGACGGCGACCTAGCCCGCGATCTCAAGTCCCGGTCATACCGGGTCGCCAACGAGCCAGAACGGGCGTATCTGGATGAGGATTGGACCAAGCCGGAGGAATTCGGCTCCCTCTAAGACCTGTGTCCTGGTTGGCTAAGGACAGACGTTCCAACAATTGGAATTACTGAAATGTAATGAAATACATTGACGTGCCATTAGCAAGTCCAGCCTTTTCGGGCGATGTCTCAGCAGTCAGGAGCGTCAATGTCTCACTCTCACCCGCCATTTCCGCAAGACCGAGTCCTCGTGGTCCCCTGGGTTTTCGAGGAGCCTGATGGAGTCAGCCACGACGCACGCTCGCCATATGTAGAGCAGTTCTGGTTGGGTGTGCTCGGCCCGTCCACGACCATCTTGCTGCGATACCTAAGCGCCGAACTTGAAGCCTCACCCGCCGGCTTTGTTCTGCACTACGACGAACTGGCTACCCAACTTGGTCTCACCGGAAGAGGCAGACACTCGCCGTTCATGCGCACCCTCTACCGCCTGTGCCGCTTCGACATGGCGCGCTTGACACCGTCGGGCCACCTTGCTGTTCGCAGGGGCGTGCCGTCCTTGGGTAACCGACAACTCGCACGTTTACCCGTCGGTTTGCAGCAGCGTCATTCATTCGTTCTCAAGAAGCTGCAGGCCGTTTAACTAACCCCAATCCGCAAACAGCGGGTTTACACAAACACGTTTTTGAACAATCAAGAAGGGCGACCCTGCGGTCGCCCTTCTTGTTTTCTTCTGTTTGTTTGACTTCTTGTTGGTGTTACGGATTGCTGCGCGTAATGCCAATGACTGGAGCGTTGAGGTTCTCGACCTTGACTTGCTCAGGCACCGAACCAAGGTACGGCGCGTCGCCGTAGGTAAAGACACCACCATCAAGCGCGACTAGCCAGTAGCCGCCCGCGCCAATCGTTGTGGCCATACCAAGCACGGGGAAATCGCTGTCATTCGCAGCGCTCCCATAGAAAGGAGTGCCATAGGAGAACACGCCGCCATCGGCTGCTACTTGGTAGTAGCCGTTGTTCTTGCCGCGCGCGACTCCAAGCACGGGGAATCGAGTGTTGTCTGCATTTGCACCACCCTTGTAGGTGGCGTCGCCGAAGTTGTAAACCGCACCATCCATTGAAGACTGCGTGTAACCGAAGCCGGACGATGTCAACGCAAGACCGAAGTGCACATTGCGCGAACCGTACGACGAAGCCGCTCCAAAGAACTGAGCGTCACCAAATGTGTAGACGCCACCGTCGGCGGTCGAAACGTAATAGCCGTTGCCATCACGCGAACGAGTCAGTGATGTTGCGGGTGCATGCTCGATCCCAAGGCCTGGCAAAGAGCCAAAGAAGTCGGCGTCACCAAAGCTGAAGATGCCGCCATCTTGAGCAAGTAGCCAGTAACCATTGCCGGACTTTGTGGCAGCCATTGCAACAACGGGAGCGTTGAGTCGCATGTTGCCCGTTGAGCCGTAAAACGCCGCGCTGCCGAATGTAAAGACGCCGCCGTCTTCGGCAAGCAACCAATACCCGTATGCAGGCGGCGCAGCACTCGCCGCGCTGGGGGCAAACCCGACCGGACTAACGAACGAAGCGACAAGCAGTGAAACGGCTGCCGCAATGCTCACAAAAAGCTTTCTCATGAGTATCTCCTAACGAGTTCAACAAGCGTTCTTGTGCCGAATGCCGTGCCGCCCTTGGCAATGTAAGCGTCATCGCTTTCAGAACGCGCGGGCCCCGCAATGTCGAGGTGAACCCACGGTGTTTCACCAACGAACTCTTTCAAGAAAAGCCCAGCCGACAGCGCGCCCGCAGCGCCTCCGGCGGCACCGATGTTCTTGATGTCGGCAATTTCAGAATCAATGTGTTTGCGATACTGCTTAGGCAACGGAAGTGGCCATACGTTCTCGCCTGCTCGATCGGCTGCGCTGCGCACCACCTGGCCAAACTCATCGTTGTTCGTCATCAAGCCAGCGAACTCGTTTCCGAGTGCCACAACACATGCACCAGTCAGTGTTGCAACGTCGACAATCGCATCGACGCCCGCTTCAACAGCAAGTGACAAGCCATCGGCAAGCACCAAGCGTCCTTCGGCATCGGTGTTCAGCACTTCCATTGTCTTGCCATTGCGCGCCTTCAGAACATCGCCGGGCTTAGTTGCCTTGGGGCCCGGAAGGTTCTCGGTTGCGCAGATGATGCCAACGACTTTCACTGCGGGCTTGACAGTTGTCACGGTGCTCATTGCGCCAAGGACCGCAGCGGCTCCACTCATATCCGTCTTCATTGTCATCATTCCCGCAGCGGGCTTCAGTGAAAGACCACCGGAGTCGAACGTGATGCCCTTACCAACAAGTGCAATGGCTTTGTCGGCCCCGCCTTCGGGCTCGTAAGTCAGCTCAATTAGTCGAGGTGGCTCATCTGAACCCCTCGAAACACCGAGGAGGCCACCGAGCCCTTCACGTTCAATCTCACCCTCGTCAAGAACACGAATGGCCAAACCATGGCGGTCCGCCACCTCTTGGGCGACCTGGGCAATGCGCCGCGGCGTGGAATGTGAAGGTGGACCGTTGATCAAGTCGCGAGCCATGTACACGGCCTCGGCAATGACCTTGCCGTCTTCAAGACCCTTTGCAGATGCACCCGGGACCGAAACGGTTTCCAACTTTGGAGGCGTTGGTGCGGACTTGAACTCTGTGTACTTGTAGGAGCCAAGCAGCAAACCTTCGCTTACGCCTTGAGCCGCCGCATCGGCGTCTAGGCCCAGACCGGCCGCATCAAGACTCAGATTCGCCGACGAAAACCCTCCAGCGGACCGCACGAACTGGGCGGATGCCCGGCGGACGGCGTCCACGGTGACCTCACCTTGGGCGCCGAGGCCGATGGCGATGAGCTGAGAATCCCCCGCTCGTGTGCTGAAAACTTGCCCCGCTTTGCCCTCAAAGGTTGCGGCGTCAATGACCGAGCGGTCAACACCGCGCCGTTCGACTTCCTCCACCGCCCCTTCCGTAACAAAAAGGCCGGCAACCGGCGCTGAGCTGGAATCTTGATTGTTCACTTCGAGTGCCATTGCGCGCGACACTACCCATCGAGGTTTGACGGTGCTCGGAATTTGCAAACAAGGCCCCCGCCACCCTCTCGCGCCCGCTGCGAACTGGGATTTTGGCCAAAATTTGCAATCAAGATCGATCCCCAAGGGGCCGATAGATAGATAACAACATCCAGGTGCGCCAACACCGGAGCCTTTCGAGGGGCCCAGTCATGAACAAGAAGACCTTCACAAAAGCAACAGCCATCATCGCCAGTGCGTTTCTTGCTGCGACCCTGGCCGCATCAGGATCGGCTACCGCGGCAACGTCGGCCTCGATCACCAAAGACACATCGAACGCCGTACCTGGCGAGACTGCGGTCACCGAGACACTCAGTCTCTCCAACGTTGACACCACTCAAGCAATTGCATGTGTCAAGGGAACTTGGAGCCTCGCCGCCAACGGCACCGGATCCATTCCTGGCTTCGTCGCTGGATCAGGCGCGACCCTCAGCGGCTTCAGCCCCAGTGGTGCTTCAACTGCATACAACGCAAGCGGCTTCACCACCACATTCACCGCCACCAACCCACCTGCTGCTTTCTCGGTCGCAGCAACCGGCATCACCAACGGCACCACGCCAAACACGACCTACTTCACAACATTCACAACGTTTTCTGACACGGGCTGCACCACAGCGGTCAACACTGCAGTTGCGGGTTTCGTATACACCCCAAGCACAGTTGTCTCGGTTGACGTTGAGCCAACGATGACCTTCACCGTCGCTCCTCGACCCACGTATTGCGGACTTCAAACCACACCCGGTGGATCCTTCCAATACACAACGCCGGCCGACGCGGCTCACGTAAACCTTGGGCGCATCAACATCTCGACGGTTGGTCAAGGTGCTCACAACCTGACCGTGGCCACCAACGCCGCTCGCGGTGCAGCCGTCTATGTTCGCGGAGACCACGCATCGAACAACCTGCGCTCCCCAACAGCAACTCCATTCCCCGACACAAACGGCCCGCCAATTGCAGGCACCTCGAACTTCACCTACACCGTCTCGAACATTCACAACGGCCTGAACACAACCTGGAAAGCCCTCAGCGCCACCAACACCGAGGCCGCTTGGTCCTCAAGCCTTGGCTTTGTCGACCAGTGCATTGGTTTCAGCGCCGCAGCTTCGGCCTCGGTGCCTGCAGGCACCTACCAGGCCACCGTGTACTACACGGCAGTTCCGAGTTTCTAGGGCCTAGCCCAAACAAACCGACATCCCGTGTCGATTAACTGGTAAACCACCAGTTAATCGACCAATGGGAGACCGCCGTGGGCATTCAGATCGCTAAAAGGCTGCTTGTAGCAATCACGGCAACGTGCGCCCTTACATCCGGCGCCGTTCTTCACTTTGCGCCCACCTCGGCCGCGGCTCAGACGCAAAACCCGCCGAACGACACACTCATCATCAGCCCACCAATCACCGAGCGCAATGTTGCGCCGGGCAATGAGTTCTCCTACACCGTCAGCCTGACGAACCAGTCCAACCGTGTGCGCGGCTTTACAGCGCGTGCAACAAACGCAAAGCCCCTTGGCGACAGCGGAAGCTCCGACCTGGTCCCAGACGAAGGCCCCTACGCGGTTGCGTCGTGGGTGACACTCAACCCAAGCAATGCACAGATTCTTCCGAACCAAAAGCTTGACGTAAATGTCACAGTGCGCATCCCGGCTAACGCGGGTCCGGGTTCACATTTTGGTGGCATCCTGTTTAGCCCCGCGGCAACACCAAGCCCCGACGGCGCAGCCGTTGACGTGCGCGCAGAGATCAGTTCATTGTTGCTCGTAACCGTCTCGGGTCAGACAACAAACGACCTTCAGTTGAAGTCGTTCGACACCAATAAGACCTTCTACAACAACAAAGACGTCACGTTCACTTCGCGCTACACAAACAACGGAAACGTCGTTGCAAGCCCAACAGGAACCATCACGATCAAGAACATCTTTGGCAAGAAAGTCAAAGAGATAAAGGTTGATCCACAACGAGTTTTGCCAACCGCAGAGCGCAAGTTTGAGTCCAGTTGGAAAGAAGACTCCATGTTGTTCGGACCATACAGCGCAACTCTCGAATGGACCGCGAACGGCCAAGGTTCATCGCCAACCAAGATCTGGTTCTACGGCACGCCAACCAACGTGTTGATTCCGGTTGCCGTTGTGCTTGTTCTGCTGTTCTTGCTCGTTTGGCTGCCACGCAAGCGTCTAAAGCGCGCGGTTAGCGCCTTTAAGCAAAGCTCTTCTGAGTGATCCCAACGCTTAGAGCTTTGCTGCCGGCTTCCTTTGCGTGATAGCTGGAGCGCGTAAGCGGGCTCGACTCCACGTGGGCAATCCCCATTGCCTCACCAAACACCTTCAGTTCATCGAACTCTTCGGGCGTCCACCACTTCTGAATTGGAAGATGGTTCGACGTCGGGCGTAGATACTGACCAATCGTCACAATGTCTACGCCGATGCCACAAAGGTCGACCAACGTGGCTTTCACTTCGTTCAGGTCTTCACCAAGACCAACCATCATTCCGGACTTCACAACCAAGCCTGCTGCCTTTGCACGTGCAAGCACCGAAAGGCTTCGCGCATAACCAGCCGAAGGCCGAACCGCGCGCTGCAAGCGCGCAACGGTTTCAATGTTGTGATTCAACACATCGGGTCGCGCATCAAAGATTGTCTGCAGCGATTCCGGGTCGCCCTTGCAATCCGAGATCAAGACTTCGACCGCACAACTTGGGGACGCCGCGCGGACTGCGCGAATTGTTTCGGCAAAGGCATTAGCGCCGCCGTCGCTTAGGTCGTCACGCGCAACCGTCGTAATGACGGCATGTTGCAATTTCATCTTCAACACGGTTTGAGCAACACGCAGCGGCTCGGTTGGGTCAAGGGCTTCAGGTTTGCGCGTATCAACCAAACAAAAACCACAAGCGCGCGTGCAACGTTCGCCGTTGATCATGAAAGTTGCCGTACCGTCGTTCCAGCACTCGTAGATGTTGGGACAGCCCGCCTCTTCGCAGACCGTAACCAGGCCCGCGTCTTTTACAGTTCCCTTCAACTGCTGGTAGCCAGAGCTGAAGTTTGCGCGAACCCGCATCCATGACGGCTTGCGTTCATCCATTCCAATTGCGTTGTCAGAATCAACACCGGCGGCTGCCAAACGACCCAACAAGCGCACCGGTTGTTTTGCAGGCGGTTTCGCGCCGTTTGTGCCAACAGCGGCATCTGTTGGCTGGCCTTGTCCAACAAGTGCGCCCGGCCCTTCACCTCGGCTGAACGCCGACAGGTCTGCAGCGCTCGTGCGCCAAACAATGTCTTGACGCTTTACGTCTACCTGACCCACAACTTGGGCGTCATCACCAAGAAGCATCGCGGATCTCGCAACAACAGCGTCGACGACACTTCTCATCTCGACATCGAGACCCTCAAGTGCCATCGACGTAACGCCGTATCCGCTAATTCCGCACGGCACGATGTTCGCAAAGTCATCCATGTTGGGCTTCACATTGAGCGCAAACCCGTGCATTGTGCGACCACGCGACAAGCGAACGCCAACAGCTGCAATCTTGCGAGGGTTCGGACCGTCAACGTCAAGCCAAACCCCCGGATAGCCCCTAAGGCGACCGCAGCCAGCAAGTCCAAAGTCAAGACTGAGCACATCAATCAGCAACTGCTCGACGCGCGCAATGTATGCCTGCGTGTCGGTCACACCACCGCGGCCCGCCAGGCTGAGAACGGGATAACCGACCAATTGACCAGGACCGTGATACGTGACATCGCCCCCGCGGTCCACCTCGACAACATCGACGTTCGTCGACTCAACAGACAACAGGTGCTCACGCTTGGTGCGAATGCCAAGTGTGTAGACCGGGTTGTGCTCTTGCAATAACAGCCAGTTCGCTGGTTCACCATTAACAAAGCCCGCTTCAAACAGTGCGCGCTGAAGGCTTAACGACTCGCGAAACGGAACACGGCCCAACCAACGTGCATTAAGCACGCGGGTTGAGCCGTTTCCGTTTACAGAAGACCCTGCTGTCTTAAAGCTCAGCAGCCCAGTCACGCGTCTCCAGAATCTCCTTGATCTTTGCCAAGAACGCCGATGCATAGGCGCCATCGAAAGCTCGGTGGTCCCATGCAAGGGCCAATACGCCGACCGGGTGCGCGACGATTGCATCACTTCCATCGGGAAGCTCAATAACAACCGGGCGCTTCTTCACACCATCGGTTGAAAGGATTGCCACTTGCGGTTGATTGATGACTGGATACGTCAACATCGTTCCGTAGCTGCCTGCATTGGTGATGGTGAATGTGCCACCGGCCAGGTCATCAACTTGGATCTTCTTGCTGCGCGCACGAGACGCAAGGTCTCCAATGCCGCGTGCAATCTGGCGCAAGCGAAGCCCGTCGGCACCATGAACAACAGGAACCAACAGTCCTTCAAAGCTCAGGTCGACGGCAATGCCGACGTTGACATCGCGATGCACAATCAGTTCGTTGTTGCCAACCGAAGCGTTTGCGTAGGGGAACTCTGCAATTGCATCAACAACAGCGCGCGTGATGAACGGCATGTAGGTGAGGCTTGTTCCCTCTTCTTTCTTGAACTGGTCTTTGCGAGCCGCACGAACCTTGTCCACATTGAAGTAGTCGACCTCAATCGACACGAGAGTGTGTGCCGATGTGGCCTGTGACATCACCATGTGTTCTGCGGTGCGCTTGCGGATGTTCGAGAACGGGACAACCGTGTCGCGCTCGCCAGCAGCCGCCGGGGGCAGCTTCGGTGCAGCAGCAGCGGGAGCAGCTGCGGGCGGTGAAGGTGGTGCAGGTGCAGCCGCGATTGCCGAACTTGGGGACACCGGAGTGGCTCCGCCGCCGTAGCCACCACCAAGGTGACGTTCGACATCTTGGCGTGTGATTCGACCGCCAGCGCCGGTTCCGGTGATCTGCGATGAGTCAAGGTTGTTCTCGCTAATTAACTTGCGAACAATCGGCGACAAAACCTTGCCGCCACCGGCATTAGGCGTTGGTGCAACGGGCGAAGCGTTCTGCGATTCATATGGCGCAGGCGGAGTCGGTGCCGGCGCGGGCGTTGGCGACTCGCTCGGCGCGGGTGCTTCGGCCTGTGCGGCTGAAGGTGCAGGTTGGTCTTCTTGTCCACCAGAGGACTCATCGCTTGACTGCGAAGCGTTGTCGTCAGACGAGCTATCGCCAGAACCGGCTTCGCCAATCTTTGCAATCACTGCGCCGACGTCTGCCGTCTCTCCTTCTTGAACCAAGATTTCGGTCAGGGTTCCGGCTGCAGGCGAAGGAACCTCGGAGTCCACCTTGTCGGTTGAGACTTCGAAAAGCACCTCGTCCATTGCGACTTCGTCTCCGAGGGACTTGGCCCAACGAGTAATGGTGCCTTCGGTAACGGTTTCGCCCAACTGGGGCATGGTGACATCAGACATCAGACGTGAAGACTTCTTCCTGTAAGTGCCAACACTGTTTCGCCGAATGTTTCAGCCAGTGATGGGTGGGGTTGAATGAACTCTGCGACCTCATCGGCCGTTGCTTCCCAGTTGACGGCAAGGTAACCCTGGCCAAGTTGCTCGGTGACCCACGGACCAGCCATGTGCACGCCAAGGATCTTGCCTGCGGTTCCGTCGGGACGCTTTTCGGCAACCACTTTCACCATTCCTTCGGTTTCACCGATGATGATTGCGCGGCCGTTACCAATGAACGGGTCTTTCTTGACGATTACGTCGTAGCCCGCATCCCTTGCTCCTTGTTCGGATAGGCCCGCGTAAGCGACTTCAGGATGCGTGTAAATGCACCACGGCACCTTCGTGTAATCGATTGGTGCCGGGTCTTCGCCAAGTACTGACTTGACCGCCAAAATGCCTTCGGCGAATGCAACGTGTGCAAGCTGTGGTGTCGTGATCAAGTCGCCCAGCGCGTAGATGCCGTCAACACCGGTGCTGAGGTATTCGTCGACCTTGACGTAACCACGCTCGTCAACCTGAACGCCCGTGCCTTCATGCAACAGGTCGTCAGAAAACGGTCGGCGACCAACGCTTACGACAACCGAATTGACGTCGACAGAGCCTTCGCTACCGTCTTCGTTGGTCCAGCTGACCTTTGTTGTGTCATCACCGGGACTGTGACGCACGTCTTTGATGCCAACTTGCACATCCATTCCGCGCTTCTCGAACGACTTGGTCACAACCGACGCAACATCGCCGTCCAGCAGCGCAAGCAGCTTTGGCATGACTTCAAGGAGCGTGACCTTGACACCAAGGTCGTTCATCATGGACGCGAACTCACAGCCAATTGCACCGCCGCCGATAACCGCAACGGACTCTGGCAGTTTGTCCAAACTGAGAACCTCATCGGAGGTCATCACAAACTTGCCATCGACGTCAAAACCCGGGATGGAACGTGGAACCGAACCGGCAGCAAGGATGACGTTGTGCGCCTTCAGCTCACTGCCATCACTGACCTTGACGGTCTTGTGAGGCATCAACTGACCAAAGCCATTGACAATGGTGATCTTGCGGCGCTTCAGCAGGCCCGACAAGCCCATGTGCAGCTGATCGACAACCTTTTGCTTGCGTTGCTGACTGACCGCGAAATCAACTGTCGGCTCTCCCGCGTTGACGCCGAACTCACCCGCATTGGCAACGTGGCGAAACGCCGATGCGGTCTCTAAGAACTCCTTGGCGGGAATGCAGCCGCGATGGAGGCAAGTGCCACCCACCTTTTCCTTCTCGACCACGGCAACCTTTAGCCCTGCCGAAGCCCCATAGAGAGCTGCTGCATAACCACCGGGTCCACCACCGATGACAACGATGTCAAAACGCTCGGCCGTCGGACTCACCTCCAAAAACGCTGGGCACGATGCCCTGAACGGGTTTACCCTACCGAAATAACGACACTTTGCGCGGTCGAGTTCGTGCGTCGATTTTCCACGCAGAGCCCTGGGCATTTATCCTGCTAACTCCCCCGCCCACTTCCCCCATCTACGAGGCACGGCAGAAAATGAGCAACGAATTCGACCCGGTCAATATGGACGGTCGCCCTAGGCTTTACCTAGTAGGGGCCTTGTCCCGCCTTAGCCGGGGGATTGGGAGCGCAAGCGTGCATCACCCAGAACACGGAACCCTATATTCCGACGGAACGGTTGTACCCCGTGACGACTCCATTACGCCGACTGAGCAGACCGAGGCGCGCGAAGACTTTTACGCGCAGCTAGGCCGCGCCGTTGAGAACATCAGCGATGCAGTCAGGAACCTCCACGGCGAAGGCATCGCAATTGACACGACCATGACCAACGACGGACGCACACGAGTTCGCGTCAGCACTACGAGATTCGACGAGACCTCCGCCGCAGATCTCTATGAGACAGTCAAGGAGCTTTGCGAGGCGCACATGCCCGAACTGGAAACAGCGGTGGACGTGCAAGTAGGTCGGCCCGGCCGTGAGGGCGAGCGAACCGTCGAAGTCGTTTCAGACGAAACCGGAAAGTTAGAACGCGACTTCCTCGTGGTCGACACGTCTCGCGCTCGTGAAACAGGAGAACTCGTGTCCATCCCAAAAAGACCCAAA